>NZ_CDRRUH010000057.1:0-21235 GCF_977045365.1 Fusicatenibacter sp. | reverse complement strand
CAGCTGGAAGCCGAACTGAACGTCACTTTATTTGAACGCACCCGCCAGGGCGTCCGCCTGACCGAAGCCGGAAAACTGCTGTACGACCGCTCCGCCAACCTGCTCGAGTACGTGAAATCGACGGAGCTTGAGGTCGCAAAGGTCGGCAAAAAGCGGGTTCTGCGCCTCGGCATCACACCGACCACCGTTGCGACGATCATGCCGTGCGTCTCGCTTTTTTCCCGCCGCAATCCCGATGTCAACTTCGAGGTGCACGACGGCATCACCTACACGCTGTACCGCTATCTGATGGACGGCATCATCGACATTTCCATCGCCCGCACGCCGCTGCGGCTCGACGATGTCGACTATAAAATTTTAAGCTCTGAACCTATGATTGCCGTTTCTTCAAAAGATATGCTTCCCGAGAAGAACGGATCGCTAAATCTCTCGGATCTTTTGAATATTCCGCTCATCATCTACCGCCGGTATGAGGCGCTCATCATGGATGCGTTCCACTCGCGCGGCATGGAGCCCGATCTTTTCTGCGTCTGCGACGATCCCCGCGGCGCGATGCTCTGGGCAAAGGAAGGCCTTGCCACTGCCATTTTCCCGCAGTCCATGAGCTCTCTCTGCCAGGGACTCCGCATCCAGCCGCTCGCAGAAAGCGACCTGGAAACGCAGATCGCCGTGATCTGGAAAAAGGGGCGGAAGCTCTCTCCGCTTCTGCAGGACTTTGTCGATGCCTGCATGGAGAGCATATTATAATAGAAGAAGTCCGCTGCGCCGGTCTCTTTTTCAGGGATCAGCGCAGCGGACTTCCTTTTTTTATTTCTCATTCTTTTTACTGCACAAACAGCAGCGCGATATTCAGCAGTGTCACAATCACCGCAATCGCAGACAGGGCAATTTTCAGCCGCAGACTGTTCGCGTATTTTCCCATGACTTTTTTCGAGGACGTCAGATAAATCTGCGTAAATACCGTGATCGGGAGCTGCATTCCAAGGAACATCTGTGAATAGAGAAGGCCCTGGAACGGGGAATCAATCAGAAGAATGACCGCTGCGGCCGGGATCATGGTAAGAAGGATTCCCCAGCGTGTCTCCTTACTCTTGATCTCATACGGCTTGTTAAAAATCCCCGAAAAAATCGTTCCGCCCGCCATTCCCGCGGTGATGCTCGATGAAATTCCGGCGAGGAGAAGCGCCGCAGCGAAGATCACCGATGCGGCATTTCCAAGAAGCGGTGTCAGCATCTTTCCCGCCGTTGCGAGATCATCCACCTGCTTTGCATTCTGCGGCTGGAAAAACGTTGCGGCCGCCATCAGGATCATCGCACTGTTGATGGCCCATCCGATGATCATGGAAAACAGGGTGTCTTTGAACTCATACTTTAACTGGCGCGCAATCACCTCATCATCCTCAAGATTCCACTGGCGGCTCTGAATAATTTCCGAGTGGAGAAACAGGTTGTGCGGCATGACGACCGCACCGAGGACGCTTAAGATGACCGGCATTGAGTGCTCTGGAAACGACGGTTTTACCCAGCCGACAGCCGCCTGCGCCCAGTCGATATCGGCGATCCATACCTCAAAAAGGAACGAAAAGCCGATCAGCGAGACAAACACAATGATCAGTTTTTCAATCCGTTTGTAAGCACTTGTAAACTCACAGATCAGAACCAGCACGAGAATCATCATGCTGCCGAGCTTGATCGGAATGCCGAACAGCATCTGGAGCGCAATCGCACCGCCGAGGATCTCCGCCATTGCGGTCGCCACCGCTGCCATCATCGCCGTCGCAAGAATCGTGTTTTTCAGCCACGCAGGCAGATAGAGGCTCGCCGCCTCCGAGAGGCACTTTCCCGTGACAATGCCGAGATGCGCCGCATTGTGCTGCAGAAAAATCAGCATGATCGTGGACAGGGTGACCATCCACAGAAGCTCGTAGCCGTAGCCCGATCCGGCGGCAATGTTGGATGCCCAGTTTCCCGGGTCGATAAAACCGACCGTGACAAGAAGTCCCGGGCCGAGATAGCGGAGAAAATTCATGCCCGCCGTCTCTTTTCGTTTTCGATTTTGTTTCATATTCTTTCCTTTCTGACAATTTGATACGGAACCGGCCCATCCAGGACCGGCAGAAATCGTTTTGTTGTGGTTTTGGTTTCTTTGGTTAGTTATAACTAACTTCATTGTACATGGGATTTTTCAAAAAGTCAAATCCTGTTTTCTCTTTCTTGTGCTTCACCGTCCGCTGTGCTACAATAAAACTGCTTATTTTGAACTAAAAGGAGAATTTTTATCATGATACGACTTGCCGTCCCGGAGGATTTTACTTCGATCATGTCAATCTATGCTTACGCCCGCTCTTTTATGCAGGAAACCGGAAATCCAAACCAGTGGGGAAATCATTTTCCGCCCGAGGAACTGATTCACAACAGAATCCGCGACAAACAGCTTTTTGTTTTTGAGGAAAGCGGCACGCTGCGCGGCGCGTTTGCCTTCATCATCGGCGAGGATCCGACGTATCTGCAGATCGACGACGGTTCCTGGCTCTCCGATGCGCTGTACGGCACCATCCACCAGGTTGCCTCGGATGGAACGATCCACGGATTTTTCTCGCAGATCGTCGATTACTGCTGGGCACAGATTCCGCACCTGCGCGTCGATACGCATGCGGACAACAAAATCATGCAGCATCTGATCCGGAAAAACGGATTTGAACAGCGCGGTATTATCTATGTGCTGAATCACTCACCGCGGATTGCGTTTGAGCGGGTAAAATAAGTTTTTCTTCGCCGTACAGGCATCAAAAAACAGAGCACCTGATCTGTCGTAACATACAGATCTGTGCTCTGTCTTTTTATACAAACTTCAGCAGTGTGCGGATCATTCCGTCCACATCAACCGGTTTTGTAATGTAACCGTCCATCCCTGCCTCGCGGGCCGCTTTTTTGTCCTCCGCAAAGGCATTCGCTGTCATCGCAATCACCGGAATCCGCTTTTTCCCCTCTGTTTTTGCACCTTTCTGTGTGCAGAATACAGATGCGGAAAAAACGGATTTTCCTGTGTATCGTTTTATGCGTGGATTCCTCTGTTCTCGTCCCCGGACTCGTTTACGCCGAATTCGTAATCATTGCCCGGCAGAATCATGTTCAGCAGGATTCCTGCGATGGCTGCAATGGCAAGTGCAGTCAGGGTGACGGTCGTTCCGCCGATCGTAAAGGAAAGACCGTTGCTGAAGCCCAGTCCACAGACAAAGATGACGCCCGCGATGATCAGGTTTCTCGATTTGGTCAGGTCTACTTTATTCTCTACCACGTTGCGCACACCGATGGCAGAAATCATACCGTACAGCATGAAGCTGACGCCTCCGATGATGGAGGACGGCATGGTGCTGATGAGTGCCGATACCTTCGGAATGAAGCTGACGATAATCGCAAAGACTGCGGCAATACGGATGACTCTCGGGTCATGTACGCGGCTCAATTCCAGAACGCCGGTGTTCTCGCCATACGTCGTGTTGGCCGGTCCGCCGATGAAACCTGCCATTGCGGTTGCAAGACCGTCACCGAGCAGGGTTCTGTGCAGGCCCGGATCAGAAAGGAAGTTCTCTCCTACGGTTGCAGAGATCGCCGACATATCGCCGACATGCTCCATCATGGTCGCAATCGCGATCGGTGCCATGATCATAATGCTGGTCAGATCGAATTTGCAGAGCTGCAGCGGCGGAAGTCCGACGATGCCTGCCTGTGCAGCCGGCGCAAAGTTGATGATCACGGATCCGTCCGGATTTTTGATGCCGAGTGCATTCAGGACAACTGCCACAACGTAGGCAATCACAACGCCCATCAGAATCGGAATGATTTTGAACATTCCTTTTCCCCAAATGTTGAAAATGATGATGACTGCCAGCGCAACCAGTGCCAGGAACCAGTTCGTCGAAGCATTATTAATGGCGGAACCAGCAAGGCTGAGGCCAATGCAGATGATAACCGGACCTGTGACAACCGGCGGCAGGTAGCGCATCACGCGTTTGACGCCGACCATGCGGATGATCAGGGCAAAAATCAGGTACAGAAGACCTGCTACCACAATACCTCCGCAGGCATAGGCTGCCTTGTCGTTGACACTCATGCTGGCATATTTTCCGGTGTTCAGGTTTGCAACAGCAGCAAAGCCGCTTAAGAATGCAAACGAGGAACCAAGAAATGCCGGTACTTTAAATTTCGCGCACAGATGGAACAGCAGCGTTCCAAAGCCGGCGCAGAACAGCGTGACGGATACGGTAAGACCGCGGGACGGTCCCTCGCCGCATGCATCTACAAAGTAGCTGTTTACCAGAATCGGCACCAGAATGGTTGCACCGAACATGGCAAACATGTGCTGCAATCCGAGAATCAGCATTTTAGGAATGCCGAGCTTTCTCGCATCGCGGATGACTCCATTAGACTCGTTCATACGTCTCTCCCTCTCTTTTGTTTTTCCTTCCCATTATAGGCGTTATATTCTGGAAATACAAGCGAAAGATTCCGTTCCGAACACTTTAATTTTCAAACGGGCGGACACGAAGGGCAACACCTAATTCATCGCAGATTTCCCGGCATTTCTGAATCTTTTCTTCCGGCATAACTTTCTCGACAACGGTCATCACAACATTCGGCACATACTGTTTTGCAAGTACTGCAAACTCCTTGATCGCCTCGTACGACTGGATGCCGAATTTCGACCGCGTGAGCTCCAGAAATTCCTTTTCATCCGGCGCGTTTAAGGAAATCGAGACGGTATCGAATCTTCCCTTTAATTCCGGGGTGACATCTCTTCCATAGATCAGGTTGGCAAGACCGATCGTATTCAGACGCACTTTCAGGTTCGGATACGTTTCTTTTAAGGAATCGATCACCCGACAGACATCCGCAAGCCGCTCAAGCGGTTCTCCGAAGCCGCAGAAGACCAGTTCATTGATCACGTTCAGATCGTACTGTGCGAACAGCTCCAGCATCGTCTCAACGGATGGCTCGCCCTCTTTTAACCACAGTGTATTTCCCTCCTGCTGCTGTTTCGTCTGGCGCAGACAGAACACACAGCTGCACGGGCATTTGTTTGTCATGTTGACATAGACATTT
The DNA here is from genome assembly GCF_977045365.1 of Fusicatenibacter sp. Taxonomy (NCBI): domain Bacteria; kingdom Bacillati; phylum Bacillota; class Clostridia; order Lachnospirales; family Lachnospiraceae; genus Fusicatenibacter; species Fusicatenibacter sp. The sequence continues at coordinate 16,132 of NZ_CDRRUH010000057.1, read as the reverse complement.
TTTCCGGTAAGATCGCCGCTCTTTGCAAGGTCGAGATACCCTTCCTCGCCGACGGCTCCGGTTACAGTATATAAATACATTACGCTTCCTCCGTTAAATCCTTCATAAACATTTCAAAGCAGAGTCCCCAGTAGCTCGGCACTTCGTTTTCTTCGCAGTAGCGGATGCATTTCGATACGTAATCCGCCGCCTTTTTCACCGACTCGTACAGGCTGTGGCCGTTCAGATACATGCCTGCGATAATTGCCGCAATGACATCTCCCGTACCGCTCCGGTCGCCGCCGATGCGGTCTACCATGACGATCTGGAAATCCTCGCCTTTGTTATAGATAAAGTTGGCAATCTGTGTCTGGTTAAAGTGGATACCCGTCACAACAATATGTTTCGGTCCCCGCTCTGCCAGTTTTCCGCACATCTCCTTCAGCTCCTCAATCGAAGCTCCGTTCTCCGGATACGGCGCATCGAGCAGTGTACAGAGCTCTGTCAGGTTCGGCGTGATGATGTCCGCGTAGTGAACCAGCTCTTTCATCTTGTCGCACATCTCTTTCGTGTACGTCCGATACAGCTTCCCATAGTCTCCCATGACCGGATCGACGATGACAAAGTTGCGGTCCGTCTTGAAATGGCGGATAAAATCAAGCACAATATCCACCTGCTGTTCCGATCCTAAAAAGCCGGTCGAGACCGCATCGAAATCGAGCTTCAGATCCTTATAGGTCTGAATGTAATCCTTCATCCGGTCAGTATAATCATCAAAGTAATACGTCGGAAACTGCGTATGTGCCGAGAGAATTGCGGTCGGAACTGCCACCGCCTGAATCTTCATCGCCGACACGATCGGCGCCATCACAGCAGTGGAACAGCGGCCAAAACCGGTCAAATCGTTAATCAGTGCTATCTTTTTCTGTTTTTCCATGTTGTTCTCCTCTTTTCCGGAATGCCACCACACCCGTTTTACGTTTATTTTTACACAACTGTGCCTTATTTACAAGTTTTTTCCAGATAAAAAGAAAAGTATCCGTCACAGATACCGGATACCTTTCTTTTTCTCTTTGCTATTTTGCGGGTTTCTATGTCTACGCTTCTATAGCAAGACCCGAAAATAATGCAAAAAAGGCAGTGCTGCAGAGCGCGAATTGCAAGGAACAGATTTGAAGGCGTACCGGGGTACGACGAAAATCTGTGACGCAGTAATTCACGCTCTGCGGTGCTGAATTTTTTGCATTATTTTCGGGGATTGCTATAAAATCTTGCATGCGAATGGCGCCAGTGTCATATCTCCATACGTTACTTCCTTCGCGTTATGATTGATATACATCGTCACCTTCTGCTTCTCGTTTCCTCTCGTCACGATCTCAAGGCCCTCTTCGGACGGCACCATCTGGAAATGGCAGTCCCGCATCACCTGCTCCATCAGAAGCTTCGTGATCTTCTCTTCCAGACCGCAGCCCACGTAATACAGGGTTCCCTTTCCTGTCTGTTTTCTCGTCACGGCTGCGAATTCCAGATAGAACGCATCCGCGTAACGGAACAGCACTTCCGCATCCTGCACTTTGATCATATCGCGGAAGATTCCGCCTGTGCCTTCCACGCCCTCGAACACGCCGCTTCCCACAACCGGGAATGCATCGTAGTCCTGAAGACTCTCCGTCTCCTCTACCGTAAGACCCGCAAGCGCATTGTAGTGCACCGGCAGTGTCTCGCCGAACGGAACGTTATTGTCCGCATCTTTCACGGCGTGGCGGTACGTCACGATTACGGTTCCGCCGTTTTTCACAAACGCTTCCACCTTTTCTTCCATCTCCGGCTTCGTAATGATCATCTGCGGCAGGATCACAACTTTATAAGAAGAAAATTCTCTGTCCTCCGGAATCACGTCCACGCCGACATTCTGATCATAGAATGCTTTATAAAACTTCTGCATCTCCGCCGCCGGATCGAGCAGAATGCTCTGGCGCTGGATGCGGAACGATGCCAGGGAATCGTAATCGTACACGATCGCCGCCTCGTTCTTCACCGGGGCTTCCATCGCTTCTCTGTATTTTATAATATCATGGAAGAAGCTCTGTACTTCATAGAATTTTCTGCGTTTCACATTATCCGCATCAATGATACCATAGCAGAACTGCTCCGCACCTTTTGTCGCCCCGCGGTAACGGAAATACATCAGGGAATCGGCGCCGTGTGCCATACTCTGATACGACCACATCTTCGCCTGGTTCGGACGCGGCAAAAAGCCCGTCACATCGTGGCCCTGCGCTCCCATGATCGCCTCGGTAATCCAGAAATTCTCACCTTTTAAGCCGCGGATGTAGTCGAGCGCGAACGCAATCTCATGCGGCGCAATCGGCTCTTTCTGTCCGCCCCAGACCGGGTAATTGTTGTATGCTGCCTGATCGAGTGTCTTTGCCACTTTCGAATAGTCAACATGTTTTCCAAGACCGCCGCCCGGGAAATCATGCATCACAACAGCCTCCGGCGAGATCTCCTTGATGAGCTTTGCCTGAAAGGCCATGAAATCCACGATCGACTGGCTGCGGAACCTCTCCCAGTCCTGGCGGAGTGCCGGGTTGTGTGTCGTGATCGTCTCCGACGGGGTCGGAATTTCATCAAATGTGTTGTATTCCTGCGACCAGAACGTGGTTCCGTACGTCTCGTTTAACGCATCCATATCGCCTGCAAACTTTTTCGACAGATACGTCTGAAACGCCTTCTGACAGTTTTCGCAGTAGCAGACATCGCTTCCCTCATGGCCGATCTCATTGTCGATCTGCCATGCCACGATGCTCTCCTCATCCTTATAGTGCTCGACCAGTTCACGGATGATTTTTTCAGAATACGCATACATGTGCGGACTGTTGAAGCAGTAAACGTGTCTTCCACCGAAGGCTCTCTTCTTTCCGCCTTCGAATTCCGAGAGGATGTCCGGGTGCTTTTTCGCCAGCCATGCCGGAATCGTCGCGGTCGGGGTTCCCATAATCACCTTCAGGTTCCGCTCTTTTGCTTTTTCGATGACACGGTCAAAGAAAGAGAAATCGTACTGTCCTTCCTGTTTCTCCATCAGATGCCAGGAAAATTCCGCAATTCGGATCACGTTGCATCCCAGCTCCACAATTGTATCAAGATCCTGCTCAAGCAGGGATGCATCCCACTGCTCCGGATAGTAATCTACACCAAGCCACATAGTCGTTCCTCCACATTTTTACTAAAATTTTTATATTGTTTCTGCAAGCCCTCATTCGGCTTTTTCTCTGTGTTTTCTGACTATAATGGTAGCAAATTCCATCCGTTGTGTCAACGTTATTTTACTAAAACTTTTACTATTTTTCCTTCATGAAAGAAAAATTTTACTTCATCCCGTTTTTCCTGTTTTACCGCTCTTTTTTCACGCTGCCGCGCACCACAAGACTGCACGGAACCACGATTTTTCTCGGAAGCCGTTCCACGTTCCACAGCCTCTCCAGTGCAAAGGCAGCCTCTCTTGCACTCTCCCGCAAATACACCTCGATGGAATCGAGCGGCGGTGTGCTGCTCTCGGAAAATGCCGTGTTGTTGTACGTCACGATACTGCAGTCGTCCGGAACAGAAAATCCATGCTCATGGATTGCCTTTAAAATACCGGCGGCAGTGGCATCACTGGAGATAAAGAGAGCCTTCGGCGGCATCCCGTTTTCGTTCAGATAACGGTCCATTGCTTCGTAAGAGCTTCTGGAATTCATCTCGCAGTCGATGATCTGCTTTTCATCAAACAGATTTTTGTCCAGCATGGAATTTTTGTAATAATAATATCTCGGATCCATCGTCAGCTCTTTGACCTGGTTGTACGTATACACAGCGCCCGCGTACGCCACGCTCTCATATCCCTCCTCCGCAAAGTGCTGCAGTACCAGGCGGGTCGCCATATGATAATTCGGAACGATGCTGTAATATTTCATCTCATCCGGCGAGGAATCGATAAAGACCAGATTCCCCGTATACTTTTCAAAGCTTCGGATTTCTTCTTTCGTAAATCGTCCGAGCGCAATGATTCCATCCAGGTTCCGATCACTGTTCGTCATAAAGCTGCCGTTTCCATCCCGGTACAACGATACCGTATTCCAGCCATTTGCAAAACACTCTGCTTCCACCAGATTTTTCAGCATCATGTAGTAAATATCGTCCTGAAGCTGTGGCATCTCAAACATCTGCGCAATGCCGATCGTTCTGTTTTTCGTCGTTTTTGTCTGTTCTGCTTCCTGTTCTTTACTGTTTTTATGCTTCTGCGATGTGGAACGGTAGCCCAGCTCCATCGCAATCCTCGTCACATTTTCTCTTGTTTCTGCCGCCACATTCAGTGTACTGTCCCCATTTAAAATCCGGGATACCGTTCCCTGGGATACACCGGCACGCAGCGCAATATCTTTTAATGTCGCCATAAATTCCCCTTCTCCGTTCGAGTAATTTCATGTTTAGAAACTATTCGGAACCCCATCTTGATTTCGTATTTACTAAAACATTTTACCATAATCCCCTCTAAAATTCAACGAACCGGCTTTTTTTCAAAGCCGGTTCGCCCACATCATTTTACTGTTTATGCTTCTGTTTTTTTACTTACCTTGCTCAGAATCTCTTCCAGGAATGCACCATCCAGTTTGTATCCTTTTACATAAATCACAAACGCAAGAACGGTAATCACAGCCGGAATCACGCCCATCAGAACACGCATACCCATGATGGTTGCTGCGGACTGCTCTGTATTTGCAACATAGCCTACGATGGTAAGACCGACACCGATCAGCCATGCAGAAACAGCAGATGCTGTTTTTACCAGCAGTGTCTGGAAAGAGGCAATGATACTCTCGTTACGGCTTCCTAATTTCACCTGCCCGTAATCGATAACGTCTGCCAGCATAACAGTTGTTGCGCCTAATGTCAGGCCGGATCCAAGCTTATACAGCACGCCGCATACTGCAATAATTACCACGTTCTGCGGGGCAAAGAAACCGCTGACAACAAGACCGACAAGTCCAATGGCCGGGCTGAAACTTGCGATTGCAAATACCTGCTTTTTGCTCAGGCGTTTAGAAAGTACCGGGAACAGGAACAGTGCGCCAATCTCGGCAAACTGTGCTGCTGTTGTGAAAATCGGATACAGATCTTTATCACCGGCAACGTAGGTGAAATAGTAAATTGCAACACCACCGGCCAGCTGTACAACCAGGTTGTAGCAGAGCACAACACCGATGAATACCTTTAACTGATCATTTGCCATAATGACATGGAGCGCATCTTTTACCGTTGTTCTTTCCGCTTTTTTATCCCCTGTTTCTCCAAAACAGCTACGGTCTTTGACAAATACAACAGTAATAATAGAAGTAACCACAAAAATAACGGCAATGCCGACCGCCAGCATGGAATAACCCTTCGCGTCATCTCCTTTTCCGAGCATGGAAACCATCTTGATCGCAAACGCACCCATGAGCAGCCATGCCAGACTGGCAAAGATACGTGGAATTACGGACATGGAATCTCTCTCCTCCTTGGTGCTGGAAAGAGACGGCAGCATGGACCAGTACGGAATATCAATTACCGTGTAAGTCATACCCCAGAGAATGTACATCACAGAAAAATAGGCGTACATGCTAAATCCGGTCATGCCTGCCGGTTTGCGGAACATAAAGATCATCACGATCGAGTTCAATACTGCGCCGAGCAGAATCCACGGACGGAATTTGCCCCATTTGCTTCTGGTGTTATCTACAACGAAGCCCATCATCGGATCATTAAATGCATCCCAGATTCTGGCTACCAGGAACAGGTTTCCGACGAACAGCGGTGCCATTCCAACCGTGTCTGTAAAGTAGATCATCAGGAAATACGAAATCATCGCATAGCACAGGTCTTTACCAAGTGCACCAAGTCCAAATGAAAATTTGGTGAAATTTGTTTGTTTCATACGTTTTCTCTCCTTATTTTTTCTTATGCTCTGCCGGTTTCACATTTTGCGAACCGGATCAGCGTGCTTGCATAGTCGCCATTTAAGCGGAGCTCCAGTCCATGCTGCATCAGATAAGCGCCGCTTTTTTTCAGCTCCCCATTCTCCAGCAAAACGGTGTAAACCGCATCTGCTTCCAGACCCCTGAAGCGGACCGTTGTGCTTCTATGGCCGATTTTCCCCTGCGCAAGGAAGGCAAAAATCAATCCTTTATCTTCTTTCTGATACTCATAAACTGCATAATCATTTGCAGACGGGTTTTCCAGACGATAGAAGATTCCCTCCTGGACGATCGGTCGGATCTCTTTGTATTCGCGGATCATTTCTTTTGCCGTCGCGGTATCTTCTTCGGTAAACTTCAGAACATTGCATCCGATGCCGAGGCTTCCCATCATTGCGCTGTGAAAGCGGAATTTCATCGGGATCATGCGCGCCGAAAGGAAATTCGGGCAGTCCGTGACCCAGGCACGCATTGCCTTAATCGGATAAATGTAAGAATAGCTGTCCTGAATCGTCAGACGATCGTATGCATCGGTGTTATCGCTCGTCCAGAAATCATCAAAAATGCCAAGGATGCCGTAGTCGATTCGTCCGCCGCCGGAAGCACAGGCTTCAAACAGTACGTGCGGATGTTTTTTCTTTAATGCTTTTACGATATCGTAAACCGCTTCGATGTGGCGGTACCAGAGATCGCGGTGCAGATTTGTCTGAGAAATCGGACGGTTGGCATCCCACTTAATGTAGTCAATTTCATGGCCGGAAAGCAGGTTGTCCAGCATCTCATAGAGGAACGATTTCACTTCTGCTTTCGTCAGATCCAGTACATACTGACCTCTTGAAGTGTCGCTCGTTCTCGTATCAAAGTGATAAATCCAGTCCGGATGCTCTGCAAACAGCTTCGTCGGCGGATTGACCATTTCCGGCTCAACCCAGATGCCGAACATCATGCCGAGGGATTTTACTTCACGGATCAGCTCATCGATACCGTTCGGGAATTTTTTTTCGTTGACATACCAGTCGCCGAGACCGTTGTCGATGCCATTCCGCTCGCCGAACCAGCCGTCATCCACAACGAACAGCTCTGCTCCAAGCTCCTTTGCTTTTTTCGCCAGCTTTTTCTGCTCTTCACACGTTACCCCGAACTCCGTTGCCTCCCAGGAATTGTAGAGCACCGGACGAAAACCTTCGGACAAAATAAAGTCATTCGCAAAGCGGTGCAGGCGGTGTGACATGGTTTCAAAACCACAGTCCGAGTAGCCGCAGAGAATCGCAGGGCTTGCAAAGCGCTCTCCTGCTTTCAGCTCCAGACAGAAATCATGTGCATTCAACCCCATCTGGACGAGTGTCCCGCCATACGGGGTCTGCTCGACAACGCCGCTGAAGTTCCCGCTTTGGCGAAGTGCTCCGAAGTAAACATCTCCGCTTGTCTCGGTCGCATCGCGATCCAGAATAAAGTATGGGTTGTGATTGTGGGAAGAAATTCCTCTTCGGTTCTCAATCACAATTTTTCCATAGCTGACTTTCTGCACAAACCGCTGCTGTTCTGCGCCCCAGTGACCGTGCACGTTCGAAAAGTTCAGGTTCTCATACGGAATATGGAACTGTCCGCTCTGGAGCTGCTCCACTTCCATTGTTTCACCGGACGCATTATAAAGAACAACGAAACGCTCCATCAGATCGTACGCTTCATAGACCTTGTAATGCAGTTCCATTTTCAGCGCATAGTGTCGGTCTTTCAGTTCCAGAATCAGCTCCTCGCAGGATTCCCCGTTTTCGATGCGGTATCCCACGTATTCGTAAACGACTTCGCGGACACCATCTGCAAACGTCACCTTCAGACAATGCTCTTTATATCGAAGACTTCCGTATACCGGAAACTCTTCTCTTGTGATTTCGTAAACCGGATCATTCGTGGATACCTCGGTCAGTACCGGCAATTCAAAATCTTCCACTTCGTTGATCCGTTTTCCCCAATATAAATGTCTTACCAGTCCCTGGTCGTCAATGCCGAACGCATAGCTGTTGGATCTGGTCTGCATCAGGAAAATATTTTCGGAATGATTGATCACAATACCCATTTTCGCTTTCCCCATTTCTCTATCTTGTATCTTTCATTTTTTCAACATTACAAATCTATCACATGTTTTACTAAAAGTCAAAATATTTTACTCTGGGTTTTAGTAAAATTTACTACCTGTTTTTTGTGAAAAATGCACAAAAAGAGGCATCTCCATCTATGCAGACTGGAAATGCCTCTTTTTTTGTTCTCTTGTTTCCTTTTTTTCTTCAGCTCAGGAAGTTTTCAATAATGACGTTTTCCGCCTCCGCTTCCGTCATGCCGAGCGTTCTGAGTTTCAATAACTGCTCGTCATTGATCCGTCCGATCGCCGCCTCGTGGATGATTGCCGCATCCACATGCTCTGCCTGGATCTCCGGAATAGATCCGACCTGTGCGTGATCCATGATGATAGAATCGCACTGGATATGGGCGTGGCACTTGTTTTTGCCGACTGCCTTCGGATGGAAGACCTGGGAGGAATTGCCCTTTCCGACCGAACGTGAAATAATCTGTGCGGAAGAACCGCTTCCGTTCATACAGACTTCGATGTCCGACTCTGCCTTCTGGTCACCGTCTGTCATCAGACGTTCGAGCACAAACAGTTTGGAATTTGCATCCATCACAACGTTCGTCGTACGAATCGTTGAGTCAACACCCTTGATCTGTACAGTATCCAGCGTAAAAACGGAATTTTCTCCGATTTCAATATTGGTCACCGGGTTCAGAATCCGCTGTCCCGTTCCGTTTCCCTCACCATAATGCTTTTCTTCGTAGCGCACGTTGGCATTTTTCCCTACATGGAACGTATGGATTCCGTCGTGCCGGCTGTCGTTGCAGCCGCCGTTGTGAATGCCGCAGCCCGCTACAATCGTAACATCGGCGCCGTCCGCAACGTAGAAATCATTGAAAACAAGATCCGTCATACCGGAAACGCTGACGACAACCGGGATAAATACTTTTTCACCTTTCGTCTCGCCGTCAATCAGGATATCGATGCCCGGCTTATCCTCTTTCTTGCGGATTTTGATATGCTCACTGTCCCCGTGGCAGAGCGGAATTCCGTTCTGGCGGAGATTATAAGCCCCTTTCTGCGCAAATCCTTCACTGATCTGATTTAATACACCCTGGGTTGTCTCATCTACCTGTACCATCAGCATGTGCCCCCTTCCTGGCCGCACATCCGGCCTGTTTTCTGCTGGAACAGAGTCGGCAGTACATCTTCTTTTGTACCGTATTCTTTCACCTGGCCGTCCTCGATCACCATGATCTTATCCGCCATCTGGATAATGCGTTCCTGATGGGAAATGAGGATCAGACATTCTTTCTTCTCTTTGTGGATTTCTTCAAACCGTTTGATCAGCATGGAAAAGCTCCACAGGTCAATACCGGCCTCCGGCTCATCGAAAATGCTGACTTTATGCGGTTTCGCAAGCACCGTTGCAATCTCCAGGCGTTTCATCTCTCCGCCGGAGAGTGTGCCGTCCATCTGACGGTTCAGGTAATCGGCAGAGCAGAGTCCGACGGCGGAGAGGAGTTTACAGCTCCCGGCTTCCGTCAGCTCTTTTCCGGCTGCCAGCGACAGCATTTTTTTCACCGTCATTCCTTTAAAACGCGGCGGCTGCTGGAATGCATAGCCGATGCCGGCGTTTGCGCGGTGGTCAATATCATAACCGGTAATATTTTCCCCATCCAGGAAGATTTCTCCGCCGTTTGCTTCCTCAATGCCGGCAAGTACTTTGGCCAGCGTCGATTTTCCGCCACCGTTCGGTCCGGTAATCACCAGCATTTCCCCGTCCTTCACCTCAAAACTGATGTGGTTGACGAGGCAGCGTTTTCTTCCCTCTTCGTTTACTTCAAAGGTAAGATTGTCTACTTTCAGCATATTTGCACCTCTTTTGTTTTCGGTCTTTGAGGAATGATCCCTCTTCCAAAAACTCTACTCCTTCTCTTAAAGTCTGTCAATTGTTTGTTACAGTTTTGGGACACTCTTTCTTTTTGGGCTATTGATTCTCCCTGTAACGTTTTCCTCTTCTGCATTCTTACCATTTCTTCTGGATCGTATGCCCTGTTTGCGGTATAATGGGGATAATATTTCATCGGGAGGTTATCGTTATGCGTGTACTTATTACAGGAACCAGCTCCGGGATCGGGAAGGCGATTGCGGAGAAATTTTTAAAAGAAGACTTTGATGTTACCGGATTTGACCGGAAGGAAGCTTCGATTGCGCAGGAGCATTATACCCACTTCCGTCTCGATATCCGCGACAAAGAACAGTATCCGGATCTGGCACCGTTTGATATCGTCATCAACAACGCCGGTGTGCAGAATGAGGATGATATTGATATCAATTTGAAAGGAACGATCGCAATTACGGAGGTGTACGGAATTCATGACGGGATCCGCGCCGTCCTTATGATCGGATCAGCCAGCGGCCACACCGGAGCTGAATTTCCGGAATATACGGCAAGCAAGGGCGGCGTGCTCGCCTACACGAAAAATGTGGCGCTCCGCATTGCACCGTACGGCGGAACATGCAACAGCCTCGATTTCGGCGGCGTGCTGACCGAGCTGAATCTGCCGGTGACAGAAGATAAAAAGCTCTGGGATCAGATCATGGAGCTGACACCGCTGAAACGGTGGATGACCGTTGAAGAGGCGGCAGACTGGGCGTACTTTATGACCGTGACGAATCGGTTCTGCACGGGACAGAATATTCTGATTGACGGCCTTGAAGCGGGAAACGCACACTTTGTGTGGCCGGATGAATGATTTGTTAATTTCCTGCACAAACAAAAAACAGGTTCCCTGCACGGAAGCTTTTTGAGCTTTTCCGCTGCCGGGCTGCCTGTTTCTTTTTATTTTTTTCGTTTTTTCTTACGCTTTCTCAAACACCAGAATTTTCTCTGCGAATTTGTGGACGACCGGCATCCATATCACCAGCTTGTAGATGGGATTCAGTGTTTCCATACCGCGGGCGATGTTATCGTCTTTTACTTTTCGGAAACCGGCGGCAATGTCGCCCAGCTCTGCAAAGCTGTTCGCACCCCAGGTAAATGTCGCGCCTGTCGCCTGGATGGATTTTTCGATGTTTTCTTTCTTTACAAAGTACGGGCACAGCGTTTCCATGCAGACGTAGGCATTGTCGAAATGATCGCGGATGATGGCGAGCATCGTTCTGACCTCATCCGCTTTCATGTACATGGTCAGACCTTCGATAATGAAAAGCATTTTGCCCCGCACTTTTACCTGATCGGCCCATGCCGGGTCGAGCACGGAACACGCAATCGTGGAAACACGGCCGGATTCCTGATAGATGGAATCGCGCACCTCAATCGTCTCCGGCAGATCGAGATTGTACCAGGTAATTTTTCCATTATCCATGCGGTAAAAACGAGTGTCCAGACCACAGGCGATGTTGACGACGGTACAATCCGGGTTTTTTCGGATAAAGTCGCTGACCAGCTCATCGAACACAACACTCCGCGCCACGATTCCGCTGCTCATTGCTGTGTCCTTTTTCGCATTGCTGAAATCGTAGTCGATGCGGTCGATCAGCTCTTCTGCTTTGGTATCGCGGAACTTGTTTTTCGGATTTCTGCTGTGCATGGCACGGGCATAGAAGCACTGCAGCATCGTCTCGGCAGTTCCGTTCAGTTTTGGTTTTATTTTTTCATTGCTCATTCTGGGTGATCTCCCTTCCATTTCACCGGTTCCGGTCCGGTCTTGTTTTATTTCGGATTTTCCACCTTGTCTCCCACAAACCAGTAATCACAGACCTCACCGCCGCCTGCCAGCGTATGGTCACGATGGAGCTTTGCATGCATCAGGGCTGCTGTCTTGTAATCAATGTCGCACATAATCGGCAGCACTTCCAGATAGCCCTCTTTTCGGGCGAAGGTGTTCAGGGGACATTGGGTGAAGTGGTAATAAAAACCGTCCTGATGCTTCGTCTCATCAAAATGAAAATCCCACGAATACGCCTTATACTGCGGATGTGCTTCCAGCCAGGCGGCATCCTTATGCATCATCTCCGCAATCCGCGCCATGCCGCTCTTCTTATTCGCATTAATCATCAGGCCCATGGCTTTCAGAAGCGGGAAGGACATCATCTCCTCTGAGATTGTACGCAGTTCATCCACAGAAATCTGTCTGTCCGACGCATCCCAGAGCGCAAGAAAAATGAGGCCTTCATAGAAATTCGACGCCATCGGGTTGTCCTTTCCGATATCATCGGCGCGGCGAAGCATGTCGCGGTAGATCTGGTTGGTTTTGCGGAGAAGCTCGGTGGTCTCCTCTTTGCCGTAGCGTTTTAGCAGGCTTTTCTTTATTAAAGGAGTCAGCATGTTCCAATATTTGCTGGTGTATTCCATCATGGGCGGGTACCTCCATCTTACTTTTATTAGGTTTTACTAACTGACAGGTGTAAAATTTCCGCCTACAATGTAGAAAAATAGGCGGAATTTTACTTTTCATTATGAGGTTATTATAGCACAGTTTTTGTTACTTTGCTTTATTCAAATAATTTTTCTTGACTTTTTTTCTTTTCTATAGTATCCTTTTATACAAAGAAATGGGTTTTTTGTCGTGTACAGCCTTATGGCTCAATCGGGTTGCTCGTTTCTTTTTTTATGTCCAAAATATCATAAAGATACATTTTTTCATCTTCCGAATGTCTTACAATAAGTGATGCATGAAATACATTATATCTTACTATTTCATCATCCTCTCCATATACCGGCAATGCGAATCTCGAATCATATCGATACCATCCATACTTTGCATTTTTCCAATATTTCTTTTCATCATTCGCCCTATGATGCTTTCCCGAAGCAATTTCAATTAATTCTGGAGTTCCCTGAGAAGCATTCGCTTTTGCCTTTGCTTTCGTCCCTTTTATAGAAAATGTATATTCTGATCCACTATATTCATTTGGTAAATCCGCTCCGATATAGACCGCATCTCCCGTCGAATCAATTGTATAAACGTCTCCAACAAATTCTTTCAAATACTCTCTTACTTCTTTCCAGCGAATCCCTCTTTTCCCTTTAAATTTTATATCATTAATAACAACAATATCTTTCCCATCAACATCTTGAATTACAGAAACATTTCTCTTAGATTTTTTATTCGACATTTTCAACGATTCATTCAGCATTTCGAAATATGTCATAAAATTTGTGCCAGGCAAAAAGAGAGAATACTAACACAATTATGTATATATTCTCTCCGTGACTGTTTCTCTTTTATATATCCTGGATATCGCTTACATTTTGTTTAATTGTTTTTATTCTAAAGTCTATCATGTAAATTGCAAACAACGTAACTCGAAACGCAAACCTAAGACTTCCCCCTGCTAAATAATTTCTTCCGTGAACACATTCATTCCTTATATTGCAGGAATTCCCATTATACATCATCTGATATACAAACATCAGATCTGATACATTTTCAAAACTTTGCTGCGCTTCATATACCCTTCCCAAAATTTCCCGAAGCAATGAACTTGGATCATTATACTGCATAAATTCTTCTTTGCTCTTTTTAAACGGAAAAACGCCAAGCAACTTAGCAAGTTCTCTTATTTTTATTTCTAACACCGGAAAAAGTTGTGTCAGCAATGCAAGAGAAATACGTTTTGAATATGGAATCAATTTTACTTTGCATTCTCTTTTTATCATCTGATACAACTTTTCCTCTTCTGAAAAAATAGCCACATAACACTGTGTATTTTCAAAAAAGCGCTCATGAATGGCTTCCATAAATACAGTTGGTTCCAGTTTATTTAATAATTTGTAACCTTTTTTCTCCTCTAATACCGTCACATAATTTAACAATAATTTATCAATATCATGACGCTCATAAATGATTGCTTTTTCTCTTGGGAAAACTGCATTAAGTTCCATTCTGTTCACCAGATAAACAAGCACACTTTCAGATGCTGATGTCATAATATTTAATAGTTCTTTTTCTGAACAAGGTGTACATAACCCAGCAAATACAATCGGATTTGTCAATGCTTGTTCACTAAATTTTGCAAGTTCCCTCTTTTCAAAAGTGTGTTCGTATGAAAACTCCTGCATATTTTTGCATTGCTCACTATACGCAAAATTCTGCCAGCTTTCCTGTGTTTGTATCATTTCTTTTTGAAGATATCGTTTATCTATACTTTTATTATTCTTATTAATTTCAATTAGAAAAAGCATATATCGATAATATACGGTTGCAACACTTATATCTGTTTTATCTTTTATACATGACCGGAATTTTTGACATAACACTCGAAAATATTCCATCGTGATTTCCCCTGCCACTATAGTATTCTCAATATATTTCTGCAACTCCCAAATCTCAGAAATATTTTCTACTTCTTTGAACTTATTTTCCAAGTACTGCGCTGCTTTTTCTTTTTGTATTCTCGAGGTTGGGTATCCATCTTCTTTCAACTTTAAAATCCGATCTGGTTCTTCCCACTTTTGTATTTCTTGTAATAAATTTATGTACTCTGCTTCCTGTCCACATTCTTTCATTTGTTTATCTTTATGCATACATGCTAAAAATACATAAGAAGAACTATTAAATATCTTAAAGTGCTCCTCTTCTCTGTTAATCACTTCACTCAAAACTCTGCAATGAAGCAGCTTTATTCTTTTTGATGGTTCTGTACTAAACAAAAAATAACTTATTGTTTCTAAAACAAAATCTGCACGGATATCTTGAAAATAGTTCTTTATATCTTTCAAAATATCTTTGCTCCACATCGATATTTCCGGTACATTTCCATTTGAGCCAGTGAACATCGGCTGAATCTTTTTTCCTATAAACGATACTTTTAACATATCGAGTAAATATTCTTCCTGCCATGTTTTACATTCCTGTTCATCTATTCTTTGATAAGAAAATGCATTATAGCTTACAATAACATTCTCATAGCGTTCCAAAAAATCATGATCCGACAAATATTCCATTTGGTTTATATTATCTTCCAGACATTTTAGTGGTACTTCCATTCCCCGTACCTGAAAAGTCTCTGTATAACCCATAATCTCTTGTTCATGTTCCCTTAAAGACTCACAATTAATTAATTGAAAATAATTTTTCTCAGACAACAATCGAATATCATATAAAATTTCAAATTCATTATCCTTCTTTTCCAGTTTTGTGATCCAAACACATAATAAAAACAATTTACATACGTTGTAACTCACTTTTTGCATACAGACATCAAGACTGATTTTCCCAATATAAAATTTCGCAATCTCCCATATTTCTGCATGTATTACTTTCCGATATTTCCATTCCCCATCACATACTTCCAATACTTTCACAAAGTATTGAAACATCCTTCTCATCGCAATACTTTCATTCAAATATTCTTTCCAGGAATCTACTTCTTTAACTTCAAATCTCTCCTGTATCTTTTCAATCAGCCACTGCCATTCCTGTGAATGTGCTAATAACCCATCCACATACTTTACTTCTGTCTCATGTTCCAAATAATTCATTCATTTTCTCCTTTCCACTCATTTTCCTGTATAGGCGTTTGCGAAACGCCAAAAGCTGCATAAATACGGCATTTTTTTGTTGTTAAAATAAAATATCTCCTCAAGGTTTATGGTAAAATAGAATTGCCTAGAAACTAATTAACCAATCCACCTAAAGGAGATATACCTACATGATAACATATAAACAGCTCACTTTGGCAGAAATTTTTGAAAATTGCCAAAATAAATTCGACAACGACAAATATCAGTTTCTTTCAAACCGTATTATCAAGCAGCTAAAGGCTTTCAAAAAGTCCCATAACCTTGATGATTCCTATGATCCTTATAAAGCTGCTTATGGCTCTATGCCAACTCATGCGGCTTCCAATCAGGCAATCCAGCAGATGTACATCAATGGACATTTCTGTTACGCCTATAAATTTGGCATTATTACGAACGGGCTTGGTATTGTTCGTGACATCACTTTCTACAACAAGGACTTTCTAAAAAAACATCCTGATATCGTTGTAGGGAAGAAATCAGATTCACCGGATGAGGATAAATCCCTTGCCGATTCGAAAGCACTTCTTCCAGTTTTAATTGACTTTTTCCAGAAAC
>NZ_CDRRUH010000056.1:0-21447 GCF_977045365.1 Fusicatenibacter sp. | reverse complement strand
CTTTAATTGAATCTTTTTTTCAATCAGGCGAAATTTTTCCTTCATAAGATACTTATTCAACAATCTGGGTAACCACTTGATTTTTTGAATCGTATTAAGTTTTTTTCTATAGCACAAAAACTCACAGTCATAGCCCAATTCCACAAATTTCACATATGTTGCATAAGCTTGCAACATGCTGCCATAATTATGATTGTCATAACATGTACAAATACCAATTTTCATATACTTTTCCTCTTATACATCCATTAACAAGACTTGCTCATAAGCTTGTTCAATTCGATTCAAATGTGCTTCTAACGAATATCCCTCTTTTACGATTTTCCAAGAAGCTTCCCCGAATGATTTTCTTTCTTTTCTATCTAAAAGTATTTCCGTAATTCCTTTCCCAAATCGATTAACATCACCCGGATCACAACAGTAACCATTCTCTCCATCATGCACAATCTTGGGAATCCCACCCACATTTGTACTTACAACTGGAAGACCATACCCCATTGCATCTAGCACTGACATCGGCATTCCCTCGTTATAAGACGGTAAAAAGAATACATCTGCTTTCCTAAGCAGTTTATCCTTCATATCACCTCTAACCCATCCAGGGAATTCCACATTATCGGATACACCCTTTTCATCAATCAACTTCTTGATTGCATTCTCATCGACTTCGTTTCCAGCTCCAGCTAAGACAAACTTCACATCAGGTATACTTTTTTTCACCTGCGCTATAACCGCTGGAATATCATAGCAACCTTTTCTTTTTCCTAATTCACCAAGAAACAAAACTGTATTATTACATTCCCTCTGCATCCTTTCCTCTAAAACCTCTTCATGAAGGATACTATAGTTTTCAATTATTTCAATTCTATCTTCTGGAACAATCTGGCTCAGTCGTTCTTTCCATTCCTCAGAAAGAGCAATCAACACATTACATTTACTATATACTTTTTTTATCTTGATCTTTTTTTCTTCCGGTGCATTTACATAGAATTCGTCAAAGTCGGCACCATGTATGTGATTAACAATCGGAATCTTGCGCCATGATGCCATATAAATGAATGGCATCTTTCTATAGAATGATGATCCAAAAGAAGAATGAATGTGAATCACATCTGGCTTATGAAACATCAGCACATATGCATAATGAAAATATCCGCAAATACCTTTCAAAAGCTTGTCAAATTTGCTTCCATCTCTATAGGACTCTACATAAGTTATTTCATAATCCTTCTCTAGTTGTGATCCTCGATATCCATTTACGACAGCAGCTATTCCACCTTTTACCATTCTATTTGGAACAACCATACATATTCTTTTCTTCATTCCATCAGATCCTTTTCCGTTTTTTTCTTCCTTTTCCAACAAATCTCCACGAAAGCCAAGCTAGAAGTATTGAAGTTATTGTAAAAACACTGAAGGCTATGTACCATGGCCACTTATTCATCAAATCAAAGTGAACAATGACATTAAGCACAATCCAGTGGTATAAAAAAATCTCGTAACTTAGATCGCAAGATATCCTGATTTTCGGCAAGCAATACCCCCCCCCCAATAACAATAAGAGGGAGTAGAATCCCAACCAATATATTCGCATAATAGCCAGGTATATTGATTGGCAAGCATCTATTAAATACATATATAACAACTAACATCGGAATGCTGTGCTTTAACATAGGGACTAATTGTTCACGTTTTACATAACAGAATACTCCGATAAAAAACCACACTGCATATGTAAGGAATATGCGTTCAATTATTTTTACAGAAACTCCGCCAACAGTACTAGTCACAAAATCTGCTCCAATATTACAAACAGATAAAAACGCAAGTAAAATAATCCATTTTTTGAGTGAAAGCTTTTTTAACCAGTCATATGAAAGTCCCAACACTATATAAAGTTGCATTTCGGTAAATATCGTCCATAATGCACCATTAATGCTTCCTGTAGCAAAATTATTTAAGCATGACGGCGTATTTGCAATTCCGAATATTTGTGTGGCAAGCCATATGATAATGCTCTTATCTAATAATTTGTACGCAAAAATGCAGACTACAATTAGATTAACAATCGTACATACCCATAGTTCTGGATACATACGTAAAATTCGTTTAACAAAAAAATCTTTTCGATTTTTTGATCTTTCATATGATGCAGCAATAAGGAATCCACTCATGGAAAATAGAACTACAACACCTGGAAAAAAAGATACTATCCATCTCAGGATATGCATAAATGATGAGTTTTCTGCGGACAAATGAAGAGCATATCCCGTATAATGAAGAAACATCACACAGATTGCAGCCCAATATCGTATCAAATCAAATGCATTATCCTGAAAGCAAAATGCCTGCTTTTCTTTATTCATATTCACTTTCCCCTCATCATCGCATTCCAAATAAATTTCGTATTAGTACTCCAGTATCTCTTAAACAACCTCTTAGGATCCTGCACCAACCGATACACCCATTCCAGATTATGTTTCTGCATCCACATCGGCGCACGCTTAATATTTTCTGCATAGTAATCAAACCCGGCTCCAACGCCAAGCATCAGTCCATCAATTTTTCCCTGATGCGCTGCCATCCACTTTTCCTGTTTCGGTGCTCCAAGTCCAACCCATACAAAATCCGGTTTGGTTTCATTAATTCTTTCTATAACTGCTTTATCTTCCTCTTCCGTCAGCGGTCTAAACGGCGGACTGTACATTCCAGCAATCTGAATTCCCGGGTAATTTTCTGTAAGTTTTTGATATAACACTTCCAAAGTTTCTTCTTTACTGCCATAAAAATAATGGCGATACCCTTTCTCCGCAGAGATTTCGAAAATCTCTCCCATTAAACTTGGACCTGTTGTACGCTCCATATTTTTATGGCCACGTTTCCGACCAACCGTAGAAAGAGGACCTCCATCAGGGATTGCCATTAACCCACTATTTTGAATTGCACAGTACGCTGCATCTTCATAGCTGGTTACTGTTGTATGTACATTTGAGACACAGATATAGTCCCCTTTTATTTCCGAAAGATTTTTTTCGAGATATTGTACTAACCATTCCATATTAATTGCCGCAATATTAACTCCCATAATCTTGCAAGTTGGAATGCGTCCTTTATCAACCTTTCTCTTATACTCCATTTTTTGCACCTTTTCCTCTTTTTCTACTTATCTGGTAAGCCTCATTACAAGCGATTTTATCCCAGGATAATTATCGCATTTAGCTGGAACGTAATGATTTTTGAAACATTTCTGTGACTTTTTCATTACCCAAATATTTACTTCCGACTTTCAATTATAATCTATAATATTTTAACCTATTTAGCATTTTTTGTAAATATCCGCCGACAATTTTCGTCACATTTTAACATATTTCATCCCTGTATTTTATTTTTTTATGATCTTTTCATGATACTTTTTTGTGGTTTTTCCCCCTCCCGTATTATTTCTTATTTCATTACAAAAAAGAAGGCTTTTTTCACTTTTTCAGTGCCTCTGGCCTTCTTTTTCTTCTTACTCTATTCCATTTCTTTCCTTCTCAAAATATCAAACCTATCCAATTCCACTCCAAGATCAATCCAAAGCTTCTGTTTCGGATGCGGCGCACTCTCCATCTGGTTCCCTTCATCATCCCAGATCCCTTTCACCGTAACGCAGACATTCTCCCCGCTCGGTTTCATCACTTCAATCTCTTCCCCAACCGAAAACTTATTCCTCTGCTCAATCGTATATCTGCCTTGCGCATCCTTCTCCCCAACAATCCCCAGATACGTATACTCCTTCACATACGTATTACTGTCATAAATCTGGCTCTCATGATCCGGCTTCCCATAGAAAAATCCCGTAGTAAACTGCCTGTACGTACAGTTCGAAATCTGATCCTTATACCACTCCATATTCTTCTCATATTTCTCCGGACTCTCCAGATAATCATCGATCGCCTTCCGATACGTCCGAGCCACCGTCGCCACATACAGCGCCGTTTTCATTCTACCTTCAATCTTATAACTGTCAATCCCCGCATCCAACAAATCCGGAATATGCTCAATCATACAAAGATCTTTCGAGTTGAAGATATACGTCCCTCTCTCATTCTCATACACCGGCAGATACTCTCCCGGACGGGACTCCTCGACAACCGCATACTTCCACCGGCACGGATGTGTACAAGCCCCCTGATTCGCATCTCTCCCCGTAAAATAGTTGGACAGCAAACATCTACCCGAGTACGAAATACACATCGCCCCATGAATAAACGTCTCGATCTCCATCTCCTCCGGAATATGCTCTCGGATCTCTTTAATCTCCGCCAGCGACAATTCCCGCGCCGTCACGACGCGTTTCGCACCCTGCTCATACCAGAACTGATACGTCCCGTAGTTCGTATTATTCGCCTGCGTACTGATATGCCGCTCAATCTCCGGGCACACCTCCATGGCAATCCGGTACACGCCCGGATCCGAAATAATGAACGCATCCGGCCCAATCTCTTTCAATTCGGCAAAGTAAGCCCGCACCCCCTCAAGATCCTGGTTATGCGCCAGAATATTCGCGGTCACATACACTTTCACTCCATGCGCATGCGCAAATTCCACGCCTTCTTTCATATCTTCCATCGAAAAGTTCTTCGCCTTCGCGCGGAGTCCGAAGACTTCTCCGCCGATATACACGGCATCTGCGCCAAAGATCACTGCTACTTTTAATACTTCCAGACTGCTGGCTGGAACCAGTAATTCCGGTTTTCTCATGTTGTTTCCTCTCTATTCTCGTGGCTTTTCATCGTGATCGCGATTCCATCTCCCAGCGGCACGACCGATGTCAGCAGCCCTTCTTTGTGTGTCAGTTCAAATAAGTATTCCCGCATCCGTTTGTGGATCGTGCGGTTCCGGCGTTCCACGGCGAAGCGGGATTCGATGACGTCGCCGTCCTGCAGCACGTTGTCGGTGATCAGTACGCCGTTCTTATCAAGGACACGCAGAACCTCCGGCAGGAAGTGGATGTACTGTCCCTTCGCAGCGTCCATAAAGATAAAGTCATACGGCCCATCCAGGGTTTTCAACACTTCTGCGGCATCTCCCGGAATCAGGGTAATGCGGTCGGCGAAGCCGGATTTTTCGAAATTCTCCCGTGCGATCGGGATTCGTTTTTCGTAATTTTCTATTGTGGTAATCTCTGCATCCGGTTCGCCGTACTGTGCCATGAAAACAGCAGAGAATCCTACGGCAGTTCCTACCTCCAGGATTCTCTTTGGCTGTTTCATCTTTAAGAATACTTTTAAAAAGCTCTGCATTTCACGGCGAATGATCGGTACCCGGTCCTGTTTGGCCGTCCGCTCCAGGTTTTCCAGAAACTGAGTGTGCCCGGTATCCAGGGAATTGATGTAGGTTACCATTCGTTCGTCTATTATCATGTAAGATTCCTCTTGTTTTGCAAACGTGCGTTATTCCGCGGACGGCTGTCCTTCGGTATTGATGCCCGCCAGGATTTCCAGCATTTCATCGACGGTCTGTGCGGTGTTCAGCACGTAGGAGCCGTCTTTGATGCCGCCGTAATAGCCGGACAGGCGGTACTGGACTTCGAAAACCAGCAGGCTTTCGTCGATCAGTCCGTTGTCTTTCAGGAGCTCACCGAGTTCTTTTGCCTCCATGCCGGAACGCACCTGCACGGTGACTTCTTTTCCTTTTCCCTTCAGGCTGACCGGTTCCTCGGCAAATACATCATGTCCGAACTGATATGAAGTTTTTGCCGCCAGAATGATCACAAGAATCACGCAGACGTAAATGAGCAGGCGCACGGTTCCTTTCGCACCTGTCAGCGCTGCGCGGTATCCGGCATCCCTTTTCTTTTCGGACATGGGCGCTCTCCTTTTGATTTTCGGGTTTAGATTTCCGGTACGCCGATGCGGATTGCCTCTGAAATGCGGTCCTGCACCTTCTGTACCATCTTACAGACCTCAAGCTCCGCCTCAAGATAAGCGTTTGCCTTCTCGCTTTTGCGGAGTGCGTAGGAATCCCGTTCCAGGGAATCTACCGCCTCGTAAAGGTCTACGTTTTCGGACTGCTGCAGTCGGTAGTTGCGGATTCGATAGTCGTCGACCCGGCTTTTTAAGTCCGGGTCTTTTTCAAGTTCCTCTTCCATCCACAAGTAATTCTGATATGCCCTGCTCTCCCGCATTTCTTCGATGAGCGTGTCCAGACATTCTGTTACTTTGTCCATGGTATTTATGCCTCCATGATGATCGGAAGGATCATCGGTCTTCTCTTTGTTTTCTTCCATACATAATCGCCGAGGGCATCTTTGATCGTGGATTTGATCTTGCCCCAGTCGGAGATATTTTTGGAAAGGCAGCCATCCAGCGCCTCTTCTACAACTTCTCTTGCCTCGCCCATCAGATCCTCGGATTCGCGTACATAGACGAAACCGCGGGATACGATATCCGGACCGGCCAGAAGCTGGTTTGTTCTCTTTTCGAGGGTCAGTACCACAACCATGATACCATCCTCGGACAGATGCTGGCGGTCTCGCAGGACGATGTTTCCAACGTCGCCGACGCCGAGTCCGTCTACCATGATGGCTCCGGTGTGGACTTTGCCTGTCACTGCTGCGCCGTCCTCGTCAAGCTCCATGACATCGCCGGAATACATGAGGAAAATGTTCTCTTTCGGAATACCGAGGCTCTGTGCGACTTCTGCGTGTGCTTTTAAGTGGCGGTACTCGCCGTGTACCGGAATGGCGTATTTCGGTTTTACCAGGGAGTAGATCAGCTTGATTTCCTCCTGGCAGGCATGTCCGGATACGTGAACATCCTGGAATACGACGTTTGCGCCCTGTGCGGACAGTTCGTTGATGACGTTCGAGACGGCTTTTTCATTTCCCGGGATCGGGTGGGAACTGAAGATAACGGTGTCACCCGGCAGGATCGAGATCTTTTTGTGCAGGTGTGCCGCCATACGGGACAGCGCTGCCATGGACTCGCCCTGGCTTCCGGTGGTGATCAGGACAAGCTGCTCGCCGGTGTAGTTTTTCATCTGCTCGACATCGATCAGGGTGTTTTCCGGGATATTGATGTAGCCCAGCTCCTGTGCGATGGAGATGATGTTGACCATGCTTCGGCCTTCGATGACTACTTTACGGCCATATTTGTAAGCAGAGTTGATGATCTGCTGCACACGGTCGACGTTCGATGCGAAGGTTGCGATGATGATGCGGGAATTCTGATGCTCGGCAAACAGGCTGTCGATCGTCTTTCCTACGGTCCGCTCGGACATGGTAAAGCCGGGACGCTCTGCGTTGGTACTGTCGCACATCAGCGCCAGAACGCCTTTCTTTCCGATCTCGGCGAATCTCTGCAGGTCAATGACATCACCAAAGACTGGTGTGTAGTCGACTTTGAAGTCTCCGGTGTGGACGATGATGCCCGCCGGGGAATAGATTGCCAGTGCTGCTGCATCTGCAATACTGTGGTTTGTTTTGATAAACTCAATACGGAATGCGCCCAGGTTGATGGACTGTCCGTGTTTGATGATTTTCCGTTTTGTGGTACGGAGCAGGTTGTGCTCCTTTAATTTGTTTTCGATCAGGCCGATGGTCAGTTTGGTGGCGTAGACCGGCACGTTGACTTCTTTTAAGATGTACGGCAGCGCACCGATGTGGTCCTCGTGGCCATGGGTGATGACGAAGCCTTTGACTTTGTCGATGTTCTCTTTCAGATATGTTACATCCGGGATGACCAGGTCGATACCGAGCATGTCGTCTTCCGGGAATGCGAGTCCGCAGTCTACGACGATGATACTGTCTTCATACTCGAAGACGGTGATATTCATACCGATCTGTTCCAGACCGCCAAGCGGTATAATTTTTAATTTACTTCCATTATTCTTTTTCAAATAGCACCTCCGCGCATGTTTTCGAAACGATTCCGTTACCGGTGTGGCTTCACGCACTCGTCCCCTGAGCGTCACCCCAGGCTGGCGTGGCATGTCCCGCACCTGCAGGATTTGGGTTCAAATCCTTCGGATGTCATTGTTTAATAGGTGATGTCTGCCTCGTCGT
This sequence comes from Fusicatenibacter sp., assembly GCF_977045365.1. Classification (NCBI taxonomy): domain Bacteria; kingdom Bacillati; phylum Bacillota; class Clostridia; order Lachnospirales; family Lachnospiraceae; genus Fusicatenibacter; species Fusicatenibacter sp. Next base: position 13,400 of record NZ_CDRRUH010000056.1, on the reverse strand, counting down.
CCAACATGGAAGCGAATACGCCGGAAACGGCATCGAACTCGGTGTCGTCTTCTACCATGACATACTCTGCCTCTGCGTCGGTGTCTGTGGAGATGTCTTTCAGGATGTAGGCGTTTGCCTCGTCGTCCTTTGAATCGGATACCAGAATGTAGTTGACTCCGTTGATTCTGGTCTGCTCCTCCACGTAAAATTCTTCTTTGCCGCCATCATCTGTTACAAATGTTATTTTTTCCATACAATATTCCTTTGTTCAGTTTTCCTGTGATTCTTTGTGGTTGGAAAGATAGTCCAGATATCCCTGCAGGATAAAGACAGCCGCAATCATATCCACGTACTCCTTGCGGTTTTCTCTGCGGATTCCGGTTTCCATCATGGTGCGGTCTGCTTCGACGGTGGTCAGCCGCTCATCCCACATGACAACGGGCAGGCCTGTCCGTCTCTCCAGCATTTCTTTGAACTCGAGAGATTTTTCAGCCCGCTCTCCGATGTCGTTGTTCATGTGTTTCGGGAAGCCGAGTACAATCTTTTCCACACTGTATTCTTTTGCTATCTCTTCAATCCGGGCCAATGTCTGGCGCAGCTTATGTTCCGATTTTCTGCGGACAATTTCGATTCCCTGCGCAGTAAGACCCAGAGGGTCGCTCACCGCCACCCCTACTGTTTTTGAGCCGTAATCTAATCCCATTATTCTCATAAGTAGTTACGCTCACTTCCAGGATTCATTTTTGATGTACTCTTTTAACAGTTCCTCTACCAGTTCATCACGCTCAACTTTCATGATCAGACTTCTGGCGCCCTTGAAGCTTGTGATATAGGTCGGGTCGCCTGACATGATATATCCTACGATCTGGTTGACTGGATTATACCCTTTTTCTACCATGGCGTTGTAAACGGTTTCGAGCACTTCTTTTACCTGAATCTCCGGCTCTGTTTTTACTTTAAAATATTGTGTGTTGCTTAATCCTGACATTCTTTTCACGTCCTCGTATTTATTGATATCATTTATATTCTAATACATGTTATGGGAAATTTCAATCGTGAAATTGCCTAACTTATTTTATCCCTGATACAGTCTCATTATTCATATAAGTTGGAGGAAAAGATCATTTCCAGCATTCTTTCGGCGCAGGCGGTCAGGTCTTTTTCCTCGAGATACTGGTCATGCTCGGCCGTCAGCGCATCCAGGATTTCACGGCGGTCGCTGTCGGTTCCCGGCATGACAAGGTCGTTTCCGGCGGCAATGCATTTTGCGGCGGAGGAGCCTCCGTCGGCGTTTGTTGTGGTCCAGTCGGTCATGATGATGCCCGCAAAGCCCCATTCCTTTCTTGCAGCGGTCGTGCACAGATCGTAGCTGTTGGCGGTGTGGACACCGTTTATCTTGTTGTAGGAGGTCATGATCGCCTTTGGCTGGGATTCTTTGATTGCGATTTCGAAGCCCTTCAGGTAAATCTCTCGCAGCGCGCGCTCGGAGACGATGCTCGATACGCCGCGGCGGTTTTCTTCCTGATTGTTGCAGGCGTAATGCTTAATAGTCGTTCCGACCCCGTACCGGCTCTGGACGCCTCTTGTGAGGGCTGCCGCCATTTTTCCGCTGACGAGCGGATCCTCGGAATAGTATTCGAAGTTGCGGCCGCAGAGCGGATTGCGGTGGATATTCATGCCCGGTGCAAGCCAGAGGGTCACGCCGAACTCCTCCAGCTCTGTGCCGATCATGCGTCCCACTTTCTCGAGAAGCGCCGCATCGAACGTCTGCGCCAGAAGCGTTCCGACCGGAATTGCACTGCAGTACTGATAGTAATCCTCGCCGCCGTCGTGGAGGAATTCGGTGCCGAAAATGCGGTTCTCGAGACGCTGGTACCTGTTCATTTTGTAAACACTGCCGTCCGACGGATTTTTCTGATAATGTGAGGTGATGCGGATGCCTGCCGGGCCGTCAGCCAGAATGACATTGGCAACACCGTATTTTTCCAGCAAGGAGGCGGTTGTCTCCCCGGCTGCACCCGGCACGGTAACGGCAGCGGCTCCGATGATTTCTTTGCTTCCGCTGCTGCTGCGTCCGCAGACAAGCGCCGTTTTTTCTTCCGGGGTCAGCTTCTGAGCGAGTTCGGCGGCTTTTTCTTTTGCCAGACGCCGTCTTTCTTCCCATTTCGGCTGTTCTTCTGCCCCACATCTGCAGTTTCCGGCATCCTCTTTTGCTTCTGTTGCTTCTGCTTCAAATTCACAGCCGTTGGCATCGCCTTCCTTTGCTTCCGCTGCGTTTGTTTCTCCGAATTTTAGAATTTTATACATCCTTTCGGCACTCTTTCCATCGCGGATCAGTCCTTTTTCGTCAAGGAACAGCAGCGGGATTTCTGCTTTCTTTTCTTCCCACATCTGCTCCCGTTCTGCTCTCCAACGCTCCTCTTTTTCCTCTTCCGGCTGAATTTCCTTTAACGCGTCGAGCAGCGGGCAGATGTTGGTCAGATGCTCGGTTTCCACGGTTTTATCAATCGTCAGTCTCGCAGCCAAGGTTATATCCCGGCTTGAGGTTCCGACCAGAAAATCATAGTTTCCGGCTTCCATGCAGTATACGGCTTTTCCGGTCCGATAGGATTCCAGCAGGATCGTTGGTACCTGAAGGTGCAGCCTCTCGGATTCTCCCGGCTGCAGCAGCGCTGTTTTTCCAAAGGCCACCAGACGTTTCCGCTCTTTTTTCAGTTTTCCGGACGGGCAGGCGGCGTAAACCTGTACCACCTCTTTTCCGGCACAGGAGCCAGTGTTTGTTACTTTTACGGTTACTGTGATTGTTTTTGGCTCTGCATCCGGCTTCCACGCTGCATTTTCTGTTGTTACATCAAAGGTCGTGTAGGACATTCCATATCCGAACGGATAGCGCGGTTCCACCTCAAAGCTGTCGAAATAACGGTAGCCGACGTAAATGCCTTCGTAATATTTTTCTTCGATGATGTTTCCGTTATTATGGCTGAATGTCGCGCCGGACGGATAATCCTCGTAGTGGCAGCCCCAGGTGTCGGTCAGCTTTCCGCTTGGGGTGACGGCACCGGATAAAACATCGGCAAGCGCATTGCCGCCCTCCATGCCTGCCTGAGAGAGCATAACCAGTGCAGCGATGTTGTATTTTTTCAGGAAGGAGACATCCATTACCCCGCCGACGTTTAAAATAACAATCGTGTTGTCATAGCACTCTGTGATGGCTTTCAGTTCTTCCTCTTCCTGTTCCGACAGGTAATAGTCTCCCGGCTCTGCCTTTCGGTCTGCGCCCTCGCCGGAAACGCGGCTGATCACGTAGATGGCATCTGCCGCCTCCGTTTTTGTAATGGCGCTGCCCTTTGGCATCTGCATCGGATGGCTGGCGTGTGCACGGTAGAGGGAATCGAAATTACCCGGCTCGGAAATCTCATAGATGTAATCTTTCCATTCCTCATAGCTTTTCTCGTACGCAGCATCGTATGCGTCAAGCCATGCATCGGTTGTGACGGTAAAGCCGGCATTTCGCAGGCCTTCGTCGATGCTCACGTTGCTTCGGTTATTCACGGAGCCGGAGCCCGTGCCGCCTTTGATGGTGTGGCGGGCGCCGCCCCCGTACAGTGCCACTTTACTTCCTTTTTTCAGCGGCAGAACACCGTTGTTTTCCAGCAGCACGATGCCCTCTGCAGCTGCTTTTCTTGCAATGACGCGGTGCGCACGCTCCCGCTCTGACTCCGCCTGATTTCTTGTTCCGGAAATTCCTCTTGTTCGCAGTTTCATCTCGTAAAAATCCTCCTTTATCCCCACTGGCAGATCTGTTGTCTGATTTTTTCCACAATAGCAAACATATTTACCTCATTTATCCTCCATTATAGCTTTGTTTTCTACTTTTTGATAGATTTCTTTTTGATCTTTTCTGGGTAGATTCTGACCAAGGCAACAATACGGCTCTTCCGGAGTTTTCGATTGAATTTTTTCCGCCATTGCCCTATACTGATAACAGATAAGTAACAACGATTCGGAGGATTTTAGTTTTATGCATATGCCAGAAATTCAATCTGTTTTAAAAGAGAAGAACATTTCTTTTTCTTATGTCGAAGAGGACAACTGCGGAAGCATCGATTTCGAGCACCGCGGTCTCCGCTACCATATCTGGGAATACGCTGACGATGCGGAGCCGGTCGGCGTGGAGACGAATCTGCGGTATGCGGGACGGGATGAAGAGATCGAAGGGGATTATGACCGTTTGCTTGCGGAGCATTTGAAGAAGGAATTTTAAGAAACACGGTAACGTTGGAACGCTCAGAACCGATTTAGAAAGGAAGTGTGTTTTATGACTCCTGTTTTACAGTCCCAGGTTGAAAAACTCACTCTGGAACAATACGAATTACTTCCTGCGGAACAGCGTGTTGAAGTTTTCGATGGCGTTGTCTACGACATGGCCAGTCCGTCGCAGACACATCAGGCGTTGTCTATGCAGCTTTCAACCGTAATCAATAACTATATTCTCCGCCAAAAGGGACCCTGCAGTGTTTTTACTGCTCCCTTTGATGTAAAACTGGCGGATCAGCCGCTGACTATGGTTCAGCCTGATATTATGATCATCTGCGACAAAGATAAGCTGGACCAAAAACGCTGCAATGGTGCGCCGGATTTCATCATCGAAATCGTTTCGCCAAGCACTTCTTCAGACGATTATATTCGAAAGCTTTATTATTACAAAACGTATGGCGTCCGAGAATACTGGATCGTAGACCCGAAAAGGAAACTTGTTACTGTGAACTATTTCGAAGAGGATCTGGTCAGTGTACAGTATTCGTTTGATTCTGTGATCAAGGTTAATATTTACGATGATTTGTTTATCAATTTTGCGGAGATTTCAGAGCTGTTAGATCTTTAATTTTCTCAAAAAATGCAGGAAAGATGTTGTTTTCCCCTTCTTTCCTGCATTTTTTGTTTTATTTTCCGCTCTCCAGCGCCGCCAGAAACAATTCATAAAAATCATCTTCCCCTTCAAGCGCCGGGGAGTTTTCGCCGCCGCCATTGGTGCTGCGTTTGATTTCGGCGTAGAATTCTTCACCGGCCATGGCGAGATCCATTTCGTAGATTGCATAGCCACGGGCGCGGCAGATAGTGCAGAAGGCGCGGATCGGGTTTGGATCGTTCCGGGTCTGCAGGAGTGCTTCTCGAAGGGCCGGGTCTGCTTTGGCTTCTTTTTGTAATTGGTCTAAGAGATCGACTAAATTGTTCATGGTGAAAACCTCCCCTTTTCTTTATAATGAATGGATAAAACGAAAAAACAGCACAGGAAATCCACGGTGCGCGTGCCTCTCTGTACTGCTTTTTTATTTTACTCCAGATTTGTTTTTTCTGTCAAGCCATCAAAAATCCCGGAGCACCTCCGGCCCCGGGATTTCTTTATTTCTTTATGTAGTTCCGCTGTCTTTATGCAACAACAACTTCGTTCGCATCTGCTGCGAGTACAGCCTCTTTCTTCTCATTTCCGACGAATACTTCTACTTTCAGTTCGGTATGTGCGCCTTCTACGGATACTTTCACTGTATCGCCGTCTTTGACTGCTTTTACGGTGAATACGATGTTTCCGTGGATATCTGAAACTTTTGTCTCGGCTGCGTCTTTTAACTGATATACGCATACGGTTGCGTGGTCAGCGTAGTCGTAATCCGGTTTGGTGTCGCAGTTTCCTCTGACTACGATGCTGTTTTCTCTTACATACAGCGGCATGGAGAAGTAGTCATAGGTTCCCTGGAACCATCTGCCGCCTTCTTTTGTCTCACCGGTCAGAAGGTCGGTCCAGGTGCCTTCCGGCAGATAGTACTGTGCTACCTTGTCCTCACGGAAGACAGGTGCTACCAGGAGGGCATCACCCAGCATGTACTGCTGATCCAGATACGGAACGGCCGGGTCGTTCATGAACTCGAATACCATCGGGCGCATAACCGGGGTTCCTTCCTCGTGTGCCTCTACGGATTTCTGGAAAATGTACGGCATCAGAGAGCATTTCAGGTTGGTGAAGAATTTTACAACGTCGCATGCTTCGTCATCGAACAGCCACGGCACACGGTAGCTTCCTGATCCGTGCAGACGGCTGTGGGTAGACATCAGTCCAAATGCGCACCATCTCTTGTACAGATCCGGTGTTGCGGTGCTCTCGAAGCCGGAGATATCATGGCTCCAGAAGGAGAATCCGCTCATAGCGAAGGAAAGGCCGCCGCGCAGGGTTTCTGCCATGGACGGATAGTTTGCGGAGCAGTCGCCGCCCCAGTGTACCGGGAACTTCTGGCTTCCTGCTGTTGCACTTCTTGCAAACAGAACTGCTTCATTTTCGCCTTTTACTTCTTTTAACAGGTTGAATACGGCCTGGTTGTACAGGTACGTATAGTAGTTGTGCATTGCCTGCGGATCGCTTCCGTCGTGGTATACAACATCAATCGGGATTCTCTCGCCGAAGTCGGTCTTGAAGCAGTCTACGCCGCAGTCCAGAACGGTTTTCAGTTTGCCGGTGTACCATTTGACAGCATCCGGGTTGGTGAAGTCTACCAGACCCATGCCAGCCTGCCAGTTATCGGTCTGCCATACGCCCTTGCCGTCTGCTCTCTGAAGGAGATAGCCGTTTGCTGCACCCTCTTTGAAGAATGCGGTTCCCTGTGCGATGTACGGGTTGATCCATGCGCAGATGTGCAGGCCTTTGTCATGATATTTCTTTAAGGTAGCACGGATGTCCGGGAAGCATTTCTTATCCCACTCGAAATCGCACCAGTGGAATTCATGCATCCAGAAGCAGTCGAAATGGAAAACGCTGAGCGGAATATTTCTCTTCTCCATTCCCTCGATGAAGGATGTGGTGGTCTCTTCGTCGTAGTTGGTGGTGAAGGATGTGGACAGCCACAGACCAAAGGACCATGCCGGAGGAAGTGCCGGACGTCCGGTCAGTGCAGTGTACTCGTTCATGATCTTCTTCGGTGACGGGCCATGGAACAGATAGTATTTGATTCTCTCGCCCGGTACGGAGAAGCCGACATACTCTACTTTTTCGCTTGCTACTTCAAACGAAACGTTGTCGGTGCTGTCAACGAGAATACCGTAGCCGTTGTTTGTCATATAGAATGGAACGCATTTGTATCCGATCTCGGATGCAGTACCGCCGTCCTCGTTCCAGGTGTCTACAACCTGTCCGTTTTTCACGAATGGGGTGAATCTCTCGCCAAGGCCGTATACGCACTCGCCTACGCCAAGGGACAGCTCACTTACCATGTATGGCTGATATTTTTCGGTCATGTAGTTCGGTGCCGGCAGCATGGTGCTCTGCTTGCGATCCCATCTGATATAGGAAAGGTTGCGGAATCCGCTTCCGGTCAGGACTTTTCCGTCTGCCTCGAAGGTGTAAGCAAAGATTCCTTTTCTCTGTACGCGTACCAGTACGCTTCCGGTGTCGAGAACTGCCTCATCGTCGTTGATGGTAACGGTTACGTCCTCGTATACGCTCTCTGTTTTGTCGAAGGATGGAACTTTGTTGTCGTATGCTTCGTAGTGCCATGCTTCCATGGAGATGGTATCCGGTGTGTGTGCCACGAACTCAACGGTGATGGTCGGCAGGTTCAGGGTCATACCTCTGTGCTCGATCGGACGGGTCGTTGCCAGGATACGCATACCGCCTGGGATCTGCTCTACTTCATAAGCCTGCATTGCATGGGATGCATTTGCTTTTTCACTCGGAAGCCAGTAACCTTCTGTGAATTTCATTTTTTCATTACCTCCTGATTGGATGAGCCTGAAACAGATAGCGGAAAGCACTTTCTTTTCATCAATCTTTACAGAATTATTGTTTCAGGCTGACGTTTTTTGGTAATTTTATACTACCACACTCTTGCTTTCGAAAACAGGGCGGATTCTGTGAAAAAATACGGCGATATTATCTTTTTCTATCTTTTAAGGTACTTTCAGCGGATGGGATGCAAAACGGGAGTGTGCCCCGCAGACGTCTGCAAAAGACACACTCCCGTTTCTCTTCTGTTTTTTCTTATGCCACAATCAGATACGCAATGACGGCCAGCAGGATCTGCAGGATCACAAAGCGGATCACAACCTGGCTGTCGGACCATTTGTATTTCAGGCGGACATGGTCATGCAGCGGTGTTCTTGTATTTTTGAGGATCGCGATTTTCAGGAAACGGAGTAAAAATACTTTGACAAGGCCGATTCCTCCGTCGACGATCATCACGCCTGCCATCAGCAGATATAAGAACGGATGGCGGGACTGCATGGCAAGGATGGCGATGTAGAAGCCAAGTGCTCTCGAACCGGCATCTCCCATCAGCATGCTGCTCGGCGAGGTGTTGAAATACAGGTACGCGAGAAGCGCTGCCACGAACAGGTAATTGGCTACGGTGAAGCTTCTGAGGACATCGTGGAAAATCATGCTGAACGCGAAGATGACCACGCAGGAAAGGCTCGCGCAGAGTCCGTCGACACCGTCGGAACAGTTTGTAACGTTGATCGAAATCCAGATCAGGATGATGCCGAGGATTATGTAGACCACTTTCGGAATGGTAAGGGACATGCTTCCGAAGTAGATCGTGGTGGAATTGTAATTCACGAAGGTGATGACGGTCACAATGGAGATGACGAGGTCGATCGCACCTTTTTTGTAATCGCTCCACGGAGTTTCGGATGCATCGTCGAGGTAGCCGCTCAGCATGATGCAGACGAGCAGGATCGCGTAGATCACATACTCGGCGCCAAGAGGCAGGAACAGAACGCTTCCGATCAGGAAGCAGATGACGATCACGAGGCCGACGCCGCGCAGTTTTCCGCGGGAGAGGCCGCCGTTTACGGCAAATTCTCTGCCGTGATCGCTCGGCAGAAAGGAAAATGGATGTTTTAACGCCAGAAAGGTCAGCAGAAAGGTGACCACGATTCCCAGCATGGCGATCTGGCCGGGATTTAAAAAGTTACTCCATACTTGATACATACGTTTTCTTCCTTCACTTTTCTTTAGATTGAGTTTGCACGAAGCTTTTTCGTGCGGCTCTGCGTCCATTTATTATAGCAACTTCATGCAAAAATTGCTATACCCAATTCGGTGGTTTCGTGATAAGATAGTGATACACTAAGTTGAACAAAAAAGGAGTTTTTTATGCCACGCAAAGATCATCTGCCGCGCCAGACACGTCAGGAACACATCACGCTGCAGCCGAACCGCAGCATCGAATTTCGTGTAACCGACGATTTCGGCAGTTTTTCGCCGCCGCACTGGCACGACGCGCTGGAAATTATTTATATTCTGGAGGGTTCCTCCATTGTCACGCTCTCGGACCGCACCAAGACCGTCCTTCCGGGTCAGTTTCTGCTGATCAATTCCGGGCGTATCCACACGGCGCGCTGTCCGTCTACGGGAAACCGCTCGATTCTGATGCAGATTCCGGATGCGTTCCTTGCGAACTATCTGCCTGACCCGTCACAGCTCTGGTTCTCGATTGACTACGACAGTACGAACCCGGAAGTGCAGAAAAATATCAGCCAGCTCCGGCGTCTTCTGCTTTCGATGATGCAGCTTCATGAGGAAATGCCCGACGGCTATCTGCTGACGTTCCAGCGGGAGCTTTTTACGTTTCTCGACCTGCTCTACACGAAGTTTTCCGAGAAGAGTCCGCTTGCGCACCACCCGATGAGCTCCCGGACGCAGACACGGCTCGATACGATTCTAACGTACACGCAGGAAAATTACCAACGGCCGATTACGCTGAAGGAGGCTGCCGATGTTGTCTCGCTGCAGCCGGAATATTTCTGCCGGTTCTTCCGCCAGAACATGGAAACGACGTATCTGGAATATCTGAATTCCTACCGTCTTTCCCGCATCTACCGCGACCTGATTGCCACGGATCTGCCGGTCGGCACGCTCGCGGAAAAGCATGGATTTACGAACGATAAGCTGTTTCACCGCCTCTTCCGTGAGCGGTTTCACACGACGCCGCTGCAGCTTCGGAAGGCGGCACGCGAGAAGGGATCCTGATGGATTTTATTATTTTTACATTTTTGAGAATGGGAGTTTAACACGATGACAAAAGAAGAACTGGCGCTTGCCGTCATTGAACGTTTGAAACAAGAATATCCTGACGCCGACTGTACGCTTGACTATGACCAGGCGTGGAAGCTGCTCGTCAGTGTCCGCCTCGCCGCACAGTGCACCGATGCGCGGGTCAATGTTGTGGTGGAGGATCTCTACGCAAAGTATCCTGATATCGATGCGCTGGCAGATGCGACACCGGAGGAAATCGAGGAAATTGTGCGGCCGTGCGGTCTTGGAAAGAGCAAGGCACGCGACATCAACGCCTGCATGCGCATGCTGCGCGACGAGTACCACAGCCAGGTGCCGGACGACTTTAACGCACTTTTGAAGCTCCCGGGCGTGGGACGGAAAAGTGCGAACCTGATTATGGGCGATGTTTTTAAAAAGCCTGCGATTGTGACGGATACGCACTGCATCCGGCTGTGCAACCGCATCGGGCTCGTGCATGACTGCAAGGATCCGAAGAAGGTGGAGATGGCACTCTGGAAAATTGTGCCGCCGGAAGAAGGAAGCTCGCTCTGCCACCGGTTTGTGGAGCACGGACGCGAGGTCTGTACTGCGCGGACGACACCGCACTGTGAACGGTGTGTGCTCGCGGATATCTGTGAGAAGAACGGCGTAGAAAAATAGCATTTTTCTATGCGTTTCCATGCGAAAAAGGCTTTTGCATACCGGACAGATTTTTTGATTCTGTCCCGGCTGCAAAAGCCTTTTTATTTCTATTTTTTATACGACCAAAAGAAGTCCGTCAGCGCTTTCAGCGTTTTCCCGAGCACCTGCACTTCCTCTTCCCCGAGTTCCGCCATCACGGCATCCGTCATCTGCTCGTGGAATTTTGCGTGGTGATGGAATGCCTGCCGTCCCTTTCCGGTCAGGTGGATGTAGACGATCCGGCGGTCCTTCTCGCTGCGCTCCCGCTCGGTGTAGCCTTTTTTCACCAGACTGTTCATCGACGTTGTCAGCGATCCGACCGTGATGTCGAGCTTTGCCGCGATCGACGACATATTGCCGCCCTCCAGGCCGACGGCTTCTATGATGTGCATATCGTTGTTCGTCAGATCCTTGAAATCCTCGGTGATGATCGCCTCTTCTTCCAGTTTTTGTATCTCGTGAAACAGATGGACCAGTGTCTCATTGATGATTTCTCTGTTATCCACTCCTCTTCCCCTTTCCGTCTGTTCTGTCCCTTCTGAACAGGGTTCCGCTCTTTCTGTCTGTATTGTATCAAAAAAGTTCCGGACAAACAATACCAAAAACTGCCTGGGAGACCGCGGATCGCTCCGTGCCGTTTCCCAGGCAGTTCTGTTATGTTTGATTCAATTACATCTGCCCTTTTTTCTTTAACCGTGCAAAGCAGATCATGAAAAAGCAGATGCCGTATACGGTTGTGATCGGGGTGGACATGCCGACGAAGGTCAGGTTCGTATTCGGCAGGTGTGAGAAGAACAGCGCCAGCGGAATACGGATCAGGCAGGCGGAGGTGATTCCCTGGATCATAACCGGGATGCTGATGCCGCGGCCGTTGAAGTATCCGATGCTGCTGAACAGCACACAGGTAAGAATACATTCCGGTGCAAAACCGCGCAGGTAAGCGGCGCTCTGCCCGATAACGGCCGGATCGCTCGTGAAGATTCTGGAGATGACACTTCCACCGAAGAAACCGATGCAGAAAATCACAACTCCAAGAGAGCAGCCCGTTGCGATTGCGGTGAGGAAGCCCTTCCACGCGCGGTCTTTCTTTCCGGCTCCGGTGTTCTGTGCCACGAATGCTGACACAGACTGCATCACAGAAGACGGGATCAGCATGATGAATGAGGTCAGCTTCTGCGCCACACCGTATCCGGCGGACGGCATCAGGCCCATGCCGTTGATGATCGAGTTGATCACAAGGAAGGAAATCTGTACGGTCGTCTCCTGCAGCGCGATCGGCACACCGACGTTCAGGACTTTCTTCAGCTCGTCATGGTCGATGCGGCAGTCCTCTTTTTTGAACTCGATCGGCAGATTGCCTTTTCTCAGCACGCCAAGGGAAGCAAGCACGGAAATCAGCTGTGCCAGAACCGTTGCAAGTGCTGCTCCCGCAACGTCCATTTTCAGCACGCCGACGAAAAACAGGTCTCCGGCGATATTGGCCGCGCAGGCGATGCCGACGAATAAAAGCGGCAGATTTGCATTACCGATACCGCGGAGCACGCTGCTGATGACGTTGTACGCGATGATGATCAGAATACCGCCGGAACAGATCCGCAGGTAGAGGACGGTTTTGTCAAAGGACTCCGCCGGAACCTGTAAAATATTGGCGATCGGGCCTGCGAACAGCTCCAGAATCACCGTCATGGCGATACCGATGATGGCGAACAGAACAATCGAGGTTCCCACGGTTTTGCCGGCCTTATCCGGCTTGCCCTCGCCGATGTGCTGGCCGATCATAACGGTCGAACCCATCGCAAGGCTGGTGATGATAAATGTTACCATCTGCATGAAGTTGCTTCCGGTTCCGACAGCGGAAATACTCGACGCATCACCGAACCAGCCGACCACAAGAAGGTCGACCGCACCGTAAGCCGCCTGCAGAATCAGCGCGCCGAGCACCGGCAGCGCAAAGCGGATCAGGGACTGGAAAATCGGTCCCTCTACAAACGATATTTCTTTCTTATTTTCTTTTGCCATTGTTTTTCACTCCTTCAATTCCCGGCATCGTTTCCTGCATCCGCGTGATTGCATGCACAAATTCGTCCACCACCGCGTCGTCCAGATCCGGCAGGCGGGATGCCCATTCCCCGTGAAAGTGCGTCACGCGGAGTTCCACAAACTCTTTCCCCTCTTCGGTCAGTGTCAGGTTGATCACGCGCTTATCTTTTTCATCCGCCTGTTTCACGAGAAGGTTTCTCTCCTCCAGCTCCTGCACCAGCTTGGTGATGCTCGGCAGCGTTGTGTTCATGTAGCTGCTGATGTCGCTGACGCGGCAGAAGCCCTGCTTTTTCTGAATCTCATTCACCGCATCCAGCACATGCACCTGCCGCGGCTTCATACCGTCCGGCAGGTCCGGGAGCTTCTCGATCAGACGCTTTGCATCAAAACACGCATCCAGGAACTGCTTTAATTTTTCCTGTGTCATGGAAAGTGGTCCTTTCTTCTTGAAATTTAGTTATCTTTAGTAATTATCTTTGATAAGTATAGCAGGAAATGAAAAAATGTCAAGAGGGAACGGATGCTAAAAAAGGCAGTGCTGCAGAGCGCGAATTGCAAGGAACAGATTTGAAGGCGTACCGGGGTACGACGAAAATCTGTGACGCAGTAATTCACGCTCTGCGGTGCTGAATTTTTTGCATTATTTTCGGGG
>NZ_CDRRUH010000055.1:0-21586 GCF_977045365.1 Fusicatenibacter sp. | reverse complement strand
GGAAACCTTTTCGTGGAGTTTTGCCACCTTGATTCTCTGCCTGCTGCGGTTGTTCGAACCTTTCTGCATTTTGGAAAGTCTGCGCTGCTCCCTCGCTAATTTTTCCTCTGCATTCCTGTAATACTTCGGATATGCAGGTTCATTCCCGTTGCTGTCACGATATAATTCATGCATGGAAAAATCTAACCCCAGAAAACTCTGCATCTCTTTTTCCTGTACTTGATTTTCGTACTCAAAAAGAATACTTGCATAATATTTTCCGCCTGGTGTCTGGCTTACTGTTACAGATTTTAATTTGTATTCTTTCGGAACAGCTCTGTGTTGTTTCAACCGGACTTGTCCGGCTTTCGGCAATTTCAAATATCCATTCAATATGGCGATGTTTCCATTGATACAGATCGTTGAATAGCTCTTTTTATTCTGTTTTTTAGATTTAAACTTTGGAAAACCTGTCTTCGGCTGTTTGAAAAAATTCTGAAATGCCGTATCAAGATGTCGAAGCGATTGTTGTAATGCGATACTGTCTACTTCCCTCAAAAATGCGTATGCTTCTGTTTTCTTCATTTCAGCCATTTCTTTTGCACAAACCGTGTAGGTTACCGTGGTTTTGTTCTCCTCATACTGCCTGATTTTTCTGGCAAGCCAATGGTTGTACACCATTCGGACACAGCCGAACGTTCTGGCAAACAAAACTTTCTGCGCATCATCGGGGTATATTCTGAATTTATATGCTTTGTTTGCCATGCTGGTCACTTCCTTTTTCGATCCGTTTGTCCCTGACTTTCGATGTATTTTTGGATTACTTCAATCGGGGCACCGCCCGTTGTAAGCAGGCAAAAACTCTGACTCCAGAAATGTTCTTTCCACAGCTTTTTCTTTATCTGTGGGAATTCTTTTTTCAAAAGTCTGCTGCTTGCACTTTTATATGCGTTTATGAACTTGCTTATTTCCGTATTTGGGTGGGCCTTGAAAAGTATATGCACATGGTCTTTATCGTGATTCCATTCTTCAAGGGTGATATGGTAATTTGGAGCAATATACGCAAAGATCTCTTTTGCCCTGTCGGAAATTGCGTCATCAAAAACCTGTCTGCGGTACTTAACCACAAGAACAAGATGATAGTGTAGCAAAAACACTGAATGTGCATTATTATCCAAATCCATTGTATTTCAACCCCCTTTCTGCTATTCGACTGATTCTATTATACCATGATTAGAACACAATATCAAGAAGATAACGGACACAATTCATCTCCCACCTTAGAGGTCGGAGTCTTCTTGCTGGAAGAGGATAAATTTCATTCTCTGACGCAAAAAATCCCTCCGCCCAGAGAACGGAGGGATTTTGATATGTTTTCTTTTTAGAAATCTACTTCTGTATCATAGTAGCAGCATTTCAGCAGTTTTTCCATCTCTTCAACAGATGGCTGTCTCGGGTTGGAGCCGGTGCAGGCATCGGCGATGGCATTTACGGCAATGTCGTGCAGTCTCTCCAGAAATACGTCTTCCGGAACGAAGCCCTGCTCGGTCGGATAGCTGTCCTTTCCGTAGTTCTTGATGCACTGCGGAATGTTCAATTTGTCGTTCATGCCGCGCAGATAAGCGATGAGAAGTTTGATTTTCTCTTCGGTTGTCTCGCCGCCCAGTTTCATTTCGTCCGCGATCACTGCGTAACGTTTTGCTGCGGTCTCGTCTTTTGCGTTGAAAGCGATAACCTTCGGCAGATACATGGCATTTGCTGCGCCATGAATCAGATGAGCGCCGTAATCAGCGAATGCTGCGCCTGTTTTATGTGCCATGGAATGAACGATACCAAGCAGTGCGTTGGAGAATGCCATACCAGCGAGGCACTGTGCATTGTGCATGCTGTCACGTTTTGCCATATCTCCGTTGTAGGAATCTACAAGGTCTGCCTGAATCATACGGATCGCATACAGCGCCAGCGGATCGGTAAAGTCACAGTTTGCTGTGGAAACGTATGCCTCGATCGCATGCGTCATAGCGTCCATACCGGTGTGAGCAACCAGCTTCTGCGGCATGGTTTCTGCCAGATCCGGGTCAACGATTGCGACATCCGGTGTGATCTCGAAGTCTGCCAGCGGGTATTTGATACCTTTTTCATAATCGGTGATAACTGCGAATGCGGTTACCTCGGTTGCCGTTCCTGATGTCGAAGAAATTGCACAGAAGTGAGCTTTCTTACGAAGTTTCGGCATTCCGAATACCTTGCACATCTCCTCGAAGGTGATGTCCGGATACTCGTATTTGATCCACATTGCCTTTGCTGCGTCGATCGGAGATCCGCCGCCCATTGCTACGATCCAGTCCGGCTGGAACTCTTCCATCGCTTTTGCACCGCGCATAACCGTCTCTACAGACGGATCAGACTCGATTCCTTCGAAAAGCTGTACTTCCATGCCAGCCTCTTTCAGGTAATCCACTGCACGATCCAGGAAACCGAAACGTTTCATGGAACCGCCGCCTACACAGACCATTGCGCGTTTTCCCTCAAATGTTTTCAGTGCCTCTAAAGCACCCTTTCCGTGGTATAAATCTCTTGGTAATGTAAATCTTGCCATTGTTCAGAACCCCTTTCTTGTTTTGCTTCTGATCAGGCGGCTCCGGCAGATCAGATCAGCAGATTTTCTGTTTTTCCACTCTCTGTTTAAGCCGCCTTTTGTCTTTTGTTCTCGACTTTGTTATTATTATAACAAACTTTTTCAGGGATTTCCAATACAAAAATGATATTTCCTGATGTCAATTATATATGTCTTATTTACTTCCGTGCCGCCCACGCGCATCGCCACGCAGCTTTTCGGAATGCTCTCCCGGATCGCATCGGCTGTCCGCTGCTGCAGAAGATCGCCGTACTCGTGGCCCAGCGTGTCGTTCGTCCGCTTCAGATAATTGCAGTCCGCCATAATAAGACTCGTCGGAAAATCACCGGCCTGTACCATATGATCACTTTCCGTTTCCAGATATTTCACGAAAAAACACTCCCAACCACTTTCAGCGCCTCCGCCAGATCCTCCCGAAAATCCTCATCCCCTCTCCGCAGACTATTCACCCTGCACCCAAACACCCTCTCATGCCCCGTACAGTGCAGATACCTGCCGTCCCCCAGATACATCCCCACATGCCCCTTCCAGAACAGCAGATCCCCGGCCTTCGCCCGTTCCTCCACCAGACACATCTCCTCCCCTTCTCTCCAGATCGCTTTCATGGGATACCCTTCCCTGATATCCGCATCCCGCCAAATCAAAACCCCATTCATCAAATACGCCATAAACACCACACCCGAACAGTCAATCCCATCCGCCGCCTTCCCGCCCCACCGGTACTGGCATCCAAGATACCCCTTCGCACATTCCACAACCTTCCTCCGAAACTCCTCTTCCGACCACCCATCCGGAATCCCCTGCTCCACAAAAAACCTCTCTTCCGATTTTCCCCACAAAAACCGATCCGAATCCAGTCTTTTTCTTAATGCCGCCTCCGGCACAAACCCACTGATCCCATTCGCCAGTTTCACCCTGCAATACCCATTCTCCGTCTCCTCCATTTTCTCCACAAAACACCCCCGTCCCAGCGTCTCCAACATCCGCGCCTGCACCCGCGCTCCCCTCATCACATCCGCAAACCCGCGCGTCACCACATACGTATTCCCGGCCTTTTCCCTCTCCTCCATCCACTCCCGGCTTCTCTCTTCAATCAAATTCCTCTCCATCCACCCCCGATACCCATAATGCGTCCAAACCTCAATCCACTCCCCCTCATCTTCCCACATCACGCCCCATCCAAAAAACACCTCATCCACCACATCAACCCCATTCTCCTCATACAAAAACGCCCGATTCACTTTAATGATCCCATACTTCATCTCACATACCACCTTCCATTTTCTATATACTATGCACCCACCACAACACTCTCACGCCGATCCGCCCCCGGCGGCTCCAGACTTACTTCGTTTCAGCTCCACACAACCAGACCTCACTGGAATTTGCGCCTGCCGTGTGGCGGGCATAGAAAAAGAGGGCAGAAACTGTGAGCCCGGAACAGGTGCAGAAAAATGGGATGAGATCTGGTGCTCAACACCAGATCTCAAAACGCACTGAGTCGGGAAATTATCAAATTTCCTGACGAATTGCGTTGGTTCCCATTTTTCTGTGCCTGTTCCGGGCCACAGTTCCGCCCTCTTTTTCTCGCCCGTCACACGGCAGGCGCAAATTCCAGCGAGGTCGTCCGTTATCTCACAGCTCCAATCAACTCATTAATATCGTCAACCTTATGCCGTCTCATATACTCCTCGATACCGCGAACCGTTTCAACAGTCGCATACGGATTAAAGAAATTCGCCGTCCCAATCGAAACCGCCGTAGCCCCCGCCAGAATAAACTCCAGCGCATCCTCCGCCGACGCAATACCGCCCATACCAATAATCGGCACTTTCACTGCCTGCGCCACCTGATACACCATCCGCACCGCAACCGGCTTCACCGCCGGCCCCGACATACCGCCAGTCTTATTCGCAATCGCAAACTTCTGCCGTTCAATATCAATCTTCATCCCAGTAAGCGTATTGATCAGCGACAGCACATCCGCCCCGCCGGCTTCCGCAGCCCGCGCCATCTCCGTAATATCCGTCACATTCGGACTCAGCTTCATAATAATCGGCTGCTTCGCATATTTTTTAACTTCTCTGGTGATCGCCTCCACCGCCTTCGGATCCTGTCCAAACGCAATACCGCCCTCCTTCACATTCGGGCATGAAATATTAATCTCCAGCAGATCCACCGGCTCCGAAGCCAGCCGCTCCACAACCTCACAATAATCCTCCGTCGTCCGTCCACAGACATTCACCACAATCTTCGTGTCAAACTGCTTCAAAAACGGAATATCCCTCTCACAGAACACATCAATGCCAGGATTCTGCAGCCCGATCGCATTCAGCATTCCGCCATAAACCTCCGCAATACGCGGCGTCGGATTCCCCGGCCACGGCACATTCGCAACGCCCTTCGTCACAACCGCGCCAAGCTCCTTCAAATCCACAAACTCACTGTACTCCGCGCCAGAGCCAAACGTACCAGATGCCGTCATAACCGGATTCTTCAGTTCCACACCCGCCAGATTCACACTTGTCTTCATCGCTTTTTCTCCTCCTCGCGTCACTTACAGCTCAATTTCCGTACTCAAAAAGACCGGCCCGTCCTTGCAGATCCGCTTATTGTGCACATGCGAATGACCATCCACCTCAGTCGACTGGCAGACACACGCAAGACATGCGCCAACGCCGCACGCCATCTTCTCTTCCATCGAAATCCAGCATGGAATTCCCTTTTCCAGACCGTACGCCTTAATCGCACGCAGCATCGGAGCCGGACCGCAGGCAAAAATTACATCTGCTTCCAGATGATCCTCGCGCACCGCATCCATCACATTGCCCTTCACACCGGCACTTCCGTCCTCCGTTGCAATATGAAGATCGCCTGCCGCAGCAAACTCCTCATTTAAGAACAACTCATCGCGGTAACCACAGCAGATGATCGTGTCCGTTCCAAGATCCTTCGCCGTCTGCAGCATCGGCGGAACACCGATACCGCCGCCCATCAGCATCACACGTTTTCCCTTCCCTTCCTCGATCGGGAATCCATTTCCAAGCGGCCCTAAAATATCAACCTCATCCCCCGCTTTCAGATGCGAAAACTCCTCCGTTCCTGCACCTGCCACACGGTAGACAATCCGAAGTCTTCCTCCCTCGCGGTCGATCTCACAAAGAGAAATCGGACGCGGCAGAAGACGGCTGCCGTCTTTCGAAAACAGAGAAATAAACTGGCCGGCCTTCGCCTCTTTTGCAATCACTTTCGTGGAAATCCACATGCTGTAAATCCCTTTTGCAATGCACTCCTGACTTTCCACAGTACAGCATTCCTTGATTTTCATAAGCTGAACACTCCTTTTATTTTCTTGAATCGGCGAAAAGCCCAAAATATCCTCCGGCCGACATAACATCTACCCGGCAGACCTTCTGAGCTTTTCACCCTGTATTCTTATTTTGCAGCAGCAAGCGCCCCGCTGATATCCTCAACCATATCCTTTACAGCTGCTCTTGAAGCATCCGCAAAGTTCTCAGTGCCAAACTCGGCATATTTTTCCTGTTTGTAAGCAGCGATAATACCTCTCGAAGAGTTTACGATTGCACCCAGTCCGTCCTCATTGAAGAAGTGAACGAGGTCTTTTCCTTTTCCGCCCTGTGCACCGTAGCCCGGTACCAGGATGTAGGATTTCGGCATTACCTTACGCAGCACCTTGCCCATCTCCGGGTACGTAGCGCCGACAACAGCTCCCACATAGCTGTAATCATCGCCCATGTGCTCCTCGCCCCACGCGGCAACCTGCTCGCCGACCCACTCATACAGCGGACGTCCGTCGATGATGCGGTCCTGGAACTCGCCGCTGGACGGGTTCGAGGTTTTTACCAGAACAAAGATACCTTTTTTCTCCTCTTTGCAGACCTTGATGAACGGTTTTACGCCGTCAGATCCAAGATACGGATTGACAGTTGCAAAATCCTCATGGAATCCGGCGTAGGATTTGCTTCCCACCTGCACGTGGCCGAGGTGGCCGACTGCATACGCCTCAGAAGTAGAACCGATATCGCCTCGTTTGATATCGCCGATGACAACGAGACCCTTTTCCTGGCAGTAGGAAACGGTCTTCTCATACGCTGCCATTCCCGGAACGCCGAACTGCTCATACATGGCAACCTGCGGTTTTACAGCCGGAATCAGATCGTATGTTGCGTCGACAATCGCTTTATTGAACTGCCAGATGGCCTCTGCAGCTCCTTCGAGTGTCTCTCCGTACTCGGCAAATGCCTTTTTCTGTACGTGCTCCGGCACATAGTTCAGCATCGGGTCCAGACCTACTACGATCGGTGCATTTGTTTTTTTGATGTTTGCAATCAGTTTGTTAATCATCTGCTTACTCTCCCTCTTCTGTCTTTTTTTATAGAAATTACTCAGCTTCGTATACAATCTTGCCGCCGCATACGGTAGCCATAACTTTTCCTTTGACTTTCTTGCCGCCGAACGGAGTGTTTTTGCCCTTGGAAACAAACTCCTTCGGATCGATCACATACTCTGCTTCCGGATCAATGACAACCACATCGGCGTCCATGCCAGGTGCAAGAGAACCTTTCTTGTCCAGATGCAGGATTTTTGCCGGATTGTAGCTCATTTTCTCCGCCATCTGCATCGGGGTGATAATCTCAGTATCCACAAGCTCGGTGATGGTAAGAGCCACACTCGTCTCCAGTCCGACGATGCCGAACGGAGCTTTCTTGAAGGACTCCTGCTTCTCGGTCAGCGCATGCGGTGCATGATCGGTGCTGATGACATCAAAGACATCGTCTTTCAGACCCTGGCGCAGTGCCTCGAGGTCCTCTTTCGTACGGAGCGGCGGGTTCATCTTGTAGTTGGTGTCGCCTTTTACGATGTCGTCGCTGCAAAGCGTAAAGTGATGCGGGCAGACCTCAGCGGAAATCGAAACGCCGGCCTTTCTCGCCTCGCGCACCATATCCACGCTCTCTTTGGTCGAGCAGTGGCACAGATGCAGGTGTGCGCCTGTCTCTGCGGCAAGTACGATATCTCTTGCAACAATCGTGTTTTCTACAGAGTTTGTGATTCCCGGCAGATGCCACTCTCTCGAGTTTGCATCCTCATTCATGCAGCCGCCGTTTACGAGGTTCTTGTCCTCGCAGTGAGCCAGCACCGGAATGTTTTTCTCTGCGGCAATCTCCATGGCCTCTTTGTAGAGCAGCGCGTTCATAACGGATTTTCCGTCCTCGCTGATCGCCGGGATGCCGGCTTTTATCATGCCCTCGATATCGGCGAGCTCTTCACCCTTCTGTCCTACTGTGATGGCGCCTGCCTGCAGTACATTAATCGGAGAAAAACGGTCTGCTTTGATCGTTACATAGTTGACGCGGTCCGGGCTGTCGATGACCGGTTTTGTATTCGGCATCGCTACCAGCGTTGTCACGCCTCCTTTTGCGGCTGCTTTCGAACCGCTTTCAATATCTTCTTTATATGTCTGCCCCGGGTCGCGGAGATGTACATGCATATCGATGATGCCAGGCATTACATAGCAGCCTTTTGCATCTATTACCTGCGCATCTTTTACGCGGATTCCTTTTTCAACCCGTGTAATAACGCCGTTTTCGATCAGAACATCACTGATTTCGTCTTTTTGGGTGGCCGGGTCGATGACCTGTCCATTTTTGATTAAGATACTCATCTTACGTTCTCTGATCCTTTCTTTTTTTCTGACCGGATTCCCGATCATTCTTCCTTTTTATAATACACGAAATCTTTCCTGAAATAAAGAGTTTTTTCTTGACTTTTTTGATTTGCAAGATTATAATAGTCTCAATCGAGAAGATGTTGAGATGTAATACGTGGTCACTAGCTATTAGAGATTATATTAGCATTCACCTTCAATATAATCTGTAATAGCTGGTGAATTTTTTTACCAAAAGTTCACTCGCTTATGGGGGAACATATGCATTCCCACATCATGCTTATTTTTTAATTTTATGGAGGTAACTCACAATGAACAAGGGAACAGTGAAATGGTTTAACGCAGAGAAGGGCTATGGCTTCATCACAGGCGAAGACGGAAACGATGTATTCGTACATTTCTCCGCTATCCAGGGTGAAGGATTCAAAACTCTTGACGAAGGTCAGGCAGTTACTTACGATCTTACCGAGGGTGCTCGCGGAATGCAGGCTTCCAACGTTGTTAAATGCTAATTAACCATAAGCGAAAGGCCGGGGGACGTATGTCCTCCGGTTTTTTAATTTACGCGGGCAACGAGCAAAAGTCCGTGCCTGCACGAGACACTGGCGACTGCCGCGATAACTCGAGAAACTCGCGGAGCGTGTTTCTCATAGTTTTTTTCAAATCTCTATAACAAAAGCGCTTATCACTCCGGAATTTTCCCGTCTGTGGTAAGCGCTTTTGCTTTCTTTAACAATTCTGCTTATTCCGCTGTACTTTCGCTGGTGGAATCTGCTGTGCTGTCACTTGCCGTATCTGCTGTGCTGTCCGAAGATGTATCGGAAGCATCAGAGCTGTCGCTGGTGTCATCTGCACTGCTGTCGCTGGATGTGTTGGTCTCGCTCAGATAATTCTGAATATCCGTCACGTTCATCGTTGTAGTTTCTGTCGTGCGGTTCGCCTTTTTCTCTGCTACCGAGTTCTGGTAAACAGCAACGGAGAACCAGCCGATCAGGGCAGCCAGAACAACGACGAAAGCGGTAACTTCCAGTCTCGTGATCCATCTTTCACGTCTCATGATTTTCTCACGGTTCGCTTTTTCCTTTTTATAGCGGTCAACTTTTTCCTGACTCATGTTTCTACTTCTCCTTTGATTTCTAAAAAGTGCCCGGCGGCACTTTCAAACATGTTGAAAATTATACTACATTTTCAACAAAAAGGGAAGAGAAAAGTTATAATACAATGATAATTCCGCCGTCATTTGCATACATACTGCTGACGCCCTGGGTATCGAGTACGAAGACATCCTGTACCGCAAGGCGCTCCAGAAGGGCTTCTTTTACCATCTCGGCGCGCTCCGGGCAGTTGCAGTGGGAAACGGCGAGGGTCTTTGTCTCCACATGCTGTGCATCATTCACAACGGCATCGACCATCTTCATCAGCGCTCTGTTGATGCCGCGCGCCTGATCGAGCTGAACGATATCGCCCTCCGGTGTGGAGCCCATGACCGGTTTGATTTTAAGGGCGGATGCAACGAGCGCTTTCACCTTGGAAAGACGGCCGTTTTTCCGCAGAGTTTCGAGATTTTCCAGCACGAAATAGGTGTGCTGTGTGCTGATATAGAGTTCTACTGTCTCTACGACGCGCTCAAAGCTCATGCCGGCTTCCTCGCACTCCACGATTTTTTTCACGATCAGGGTCTCTCCTATCGATGCGCTTCTGGAATTGAATACGTGAATCTTCAGATCCTCGTTCTCCTCCTGCGCCAGGTTTGCACCGAGCACTGCGCTGTTATAGGAACCGCTGAGCTGTGCGGAGAGTGTGACCGCGTAGCACCGTTCTGCTCCGTTCAGAAAAGATTTCCGGAAATAATCCGGCGACGGGCAGGCGGATTTCGGGCACTCCGGGCATTCCGCTACTCTCTTTAAAAAATATTTCTGGTCGAATGTCTCGTCATCCAGAATGGATTCGCCGCCGACTTCCAGGGTCAGCGGTGCAATTTCAATATTTCCTCTTTTTTTCATATCTGCTGTCAGTTCACAGCAGCTGTCTGCAACAATGTGAAAACTCATATCTATAGTCCCTCCAAACTTAATTCCGCCTTTTGCTCACAGCGGACCTTCGTATTTCCAATCACCGCTCTTTTTCAAACCTTTTCTTGTAGGGACGAATCCGACACAGTGAATTTTTTGATAATTTGTCATGTAGTTTTGATAACTACATTTTATCATAACACACTTAGTGCCCCATTGCAAAAAGTTTTTTCTTTTTAAAAGTTTTTTCCTTTTCTTGTCGCACTCCCCTTTTTGCGGTATACTACGGTCATACGGCTTTTTTGCTTATGGATCTTTTTATGGATCTTTTCCATGACTTGTTTTCAGGAGGTGGTACGTATGGAATGGACTTTTTCGGATTCAGTCCGGCTTTCCCTGCTTTCGTTTTCGGAAGCTTCCAAGGTCTGCGCGGCGCTGCCCGGATTCTCTCTTTTGAAACGCAGTCTGGAGCCGGAGCGCATCGAATACTGCCGCGCGGAGCTGCTGCCTGACTGCCTGGTCGGATCCCTTGCCGTCCCGGACAAGACACATCCGCTTCATCACGCATTCTCGCTGGCATTTTACCTTGATCGTGAACAGCTTATTCTGGCATCCGACGAACAGACACTTCCGGCTTTGCAGAGCCGCCTCTTTCCGGAAGAACCGCTCGATACTTCCGACGTGTTCCATCTGTTTTTCTCGTTTCTGGAATCGCTGATCCAGGAGGATATGCTCTATCTGCAGAATTTTGAGAAGCGCCTCGCGACAATCGAGGAGTCTCTTCTCGACACTCTGCCAAAAGAGCTGCAGCGGACCCTGATCACGATCCGTCGGGAGCTGCTCGTGTTCCATGCCTATTACCAGCAGCTTCTCGACATGTGCGAAATACTCTCCGAGGACGAAAATCACTTTCTTCCCCCGGAATGCGCCCGCCAGTTTGCGCGCCTTGGAAACCGTGTGGACCGCCTGTACGACCACACACAGATGCTGCGGGAGTACGCCTTACAGATCCGCGAGATGCAGCAATCCCAGATCGACCTGCGTCAGAACGATACGATGCGGATTCTGACGGTCGTCTCGACCCTTTTCTTCCCGCTCTCGCTGATCGCCGGCTGGTACGGCATGAACTTTACGCATATGCCCGAGCTTTCCGCCCCGTACGCATACTTTATCCTGATCGGCATCTGTATTCTCATTGTTGCTGTTGAAATTTGGTATTTTAAAAAGAAAGGCTGGTTTTAACTACGGATGATTATCCTGCAGATTACACAGTTAAAGAATTTTATGAACACGCTGCTCCGCCTCGAGACATTTGACCGTTTTCCCGTCTCCGAGGCGTCGATCACAACGTTTACGACGTTCTCCATCGACGGAAGTCTCCACACGGACTTTTTCGATCCCGACGACGCGCAGCTTTTAAAGGAAAAGGGACGCACGCGGCTTCTCTGGAAGGATGTGAAATCGTTTTGCTACTCTGTTATTAAAGGAAAGCGGACACCGCTGCAGTTCAAATTTGTGTTTCAGCTCCCGCAGGCTGCCTGTGAGAAAATGATTGCGGATCACGCACTGCCGTTTGAAATTGAGAATATCTTCGGATGCTTTCTAAATTTTCAATATAAAGACGGCAAACTCCTTCTCACGACCGGCACTTCCTTCAAAATTTTTACGATGGACAAGTCGCTCAACCGCGTCTTCGATGAGGAAGTCCGCCAGTTTCTGCTGAAACATGAAATTGCATTTGAAGAACAGATTTAAACCAAAATACTTCTATATAGAAAGGTTCTATTTTTATGAATCAGATTATTATGTGGATCATGGCGGTCGGTGCGGTACTCGGCGGTGTCGACCGGATCGCTGGAAACCGCTTCGGGCTTGGAAAACGGTTTGAGGAGGGTTTTAACCTGCTCGGGCCGACGGCGCTCTCCATGGCGGGCATCATCTGCCTGACGCCGCTTCTTTCCCGTTTTCTCCGTTTTGCCCTTGTTCCGCTCTGGAACCATCTCGGGCTCGATGCAGGGCTGCTTTCCGGCATTCTCGCGATCGATATGGGCGGCTACCAGCTCGCCGGAGAGCTTTCGACATCTCAGGAGATGGTGCGCTACGCGGGACTTGTCGTTGCGGCAACGCTCGGCTGTACGATCACATTCACAATTCCGGTCGGCATGGGGATGTTAAAGAAAAGCGACCGGCTCTTTTTCTCCCGCGGTATGCTGATCGGCACCGGCACACTTCCGGTCACTCTGGTTGTCGGCGGACTGCTCTCGGGGCTTTCTTTCCTGCAGATCGTAATCCAGTCGCTCCCGGTGCTTCTCTTCTGCTTTCTGCTGATGTTCGGCATCTGGCGTTTTCCGGACGCCACGGTGCGCGCGTTTACGGTATTTGCAAACATCATCCGGCTTCTGACGACGATCGGCCTCATCGCTGGTGCGTTCTGCTACATGACCGGATTTTCACTTCTCCCGGACCTTGCCCCTCTCGAGGATGCAATGGCGGTTGTCTCCTCGATCGGCATTGTGCTGCTCGGCAGCCTTCCGACGGCGGAGCTTTTACAGCGGGCGCTCAAAAAACCGCTCTCTTTCATCGGAAGAAAAACCGGCATGAACGACAGCAGCGCCGCCGGTCTTCTGATGGGCATTGTCAGCCCCGTTCCGGCGATCACAATGATGGAAAAGATGGACGAGCGCGGAAAGATTGTAAACGCAGCTTTCCTCGTCTCCGCCGCATCGACCATCGCCGCACATATGGGATTTACGTTCGGCACCGATCCTGATTTTGTCGTGCCGCTTCTCGTTGCAAAGCTCGCCGGAGGCATCGCCGCCGTCTGCGCCGCGCTGTTTTTCACGAAAAAATCTGCTTAACGACGAAAATCTGTGACGCAGTAATTCACGCTCCGCGGTGCTGAATTTTTTGCATTATTTTCGGGGATTTCTATAATTGTTTGAGAGCATACCTAGCAACGCAATAAGACCTGCGCCGTTTGAAAGCGCAGGTCTTATTGCATTTCTTACTTATTTTCTATTTCTTATTTCAGCATATCCTCTTTGATAATTCCATGCTCTTTTAAGAGATCTCCCACTACATTTCCATCCACCAGCTTCAGCAGAGGTTTTTTCAGCAGGTTGAGCGGTCCAGGAAGCTCGATTTCCAGAGGGGATTTTCCATCCATCAGCTTCACGGAGCTGTCCAGCAGGTCGCGGATATCGTAAACGCTGCCCCATACCTCCGGCACGCCGCGGTCTACGCCGAGGAGTCCGTAAACAGCTTCCATTGCAGTACGAACGGAATACTCTGTTGTGAAGATGGTATCTCTTGGTGTCTCAGCGAACTGTCCAAGGAATGCGAAGTTGACACAGCCATCCGGGATGACATCCGGGCGGTCGCCCTTTCTTCTTGGCATAAAGAATGCGGTGATGTACGGCATCATGGTCGGTACGCAAACGGCGCTGTTCTCTGCCAGCTCCGGAATCTGGTCAACCGGCACGCCGAGGTGGTACAGCCACTCTTCGGTAATCTCTTTACCGGTGCACTCTTTCATCGGTTTCTTCACATAGTCGCCAGGTACGTCGGTGAACAGGCTGTAAACCCATACGCATACCTTGTCTTTATCCTGCTCTTTGAACTGTCCCTGACGGTTGATGGTCCAGCTTAAGAGCCACTTGGAATCCTGGCAGCTTACGATACCGCCGGTAACAACCTTTCCGGTTCTCGGATCACGTTTGCAGATATTGGTGATATACGGGATGATCTTGTCGTCGAGTGTGGTGATCGTTGCGGATTCCCAGTTCGTCTTTGCGATATCGGAGCAGAATTTCTCCGGATGGCCAAAGGACGGATCCTGTTTTGCAATGTTTTTCCACAGGCTCCAGCAGCCGCTTGTGCGGACCTCTGCATCACCGTTCGGTGCATGGTTCTGATCGCCGTAGATCGTGCCTTCGGTGCAGCTTCCGTTGGTAACGAAGACGAGGTCATTCTCGGTGAGAACGATGCCTTTCTCGACGCCGTTTACTTTGCACTCGATGGCTTTTGCGACTTTCTTTCCATCGTTGATTTCAAAGATAACGTTGGTTACTTCGGTATTGAACTGGAAGTCTACGCCGGCATCCTCGAGGTATTTCTTCATCGGAAGAATCAGGGACTCGTACTGGTTGTACTTCGTAAATTTCAGTGCGGAGAAGTCCGGCAGTCCGCCGATGTGGTGAATGAACCGCTGGAAGTACAGCTTCATCTCCAGTGCACTGTGCCAGTTTTCGAAGGCGAACATCGTTCTCCAGTACAGCCAGAAGGTGGAATTGAATACTTCATCATCAAAAACATCTTCGATCGTCTTGTCGTACAGATCCTCATCTCTTGTCATGAAGAGTTTCATGATCTCCATGCAGCCTTTCTGGCTCAGGTTGAACTTGCCGTCGGTATGGGCATCCTCGCCGCGGTTCTTCGTTGCACGGCACAGGGAGTAGTTCGGATCTTTTTTGTTCAGCCAGTAATACTCGTCGAGAACGGATACGCCAGGTGTCTCAATCGACGGGATGCTGTGGAACAGATCCCACAGGCACTCGAAGTGGTTTTCCATCTCACGGCCGCCTCTCATGATGTAGCCGCGGGTCGGATCGTAGATACCGTCGCAGGCACCGCCGGCGATGTCCATGGCTTCCAGAATGTGGATGTGATCGCCTTTCATCTGGCCGTCTCTTACGAGGAAGCACGCTGCTGCGAGGGCTGCGAGGCCGCTTCCTACAAGGTATGCGCTCTTCTCATCGACGCCTTCCGGTTTTTCCGGTCTTGCGAAGGCTTCGTAGTTTCCGTTGGTATAATAAATGCCTTTGCTGTTTTTCTTATCTTTTCCGCGCTCGGTGTTGCGGTAATCATTCTTTGGTTCTGATGTTACAGTGGTTGTCTCCGCTGCTTTTTTTGCTTCACTCTTGTTTTTTGCCTGCAGCACTGCTGCTCCAGCTCCGATGACTGCTGCTGATGCGATTCCGAATTTTAATCCTTTTTTTGACATAGACGTTCATCCTTTCTTTTCTAAATACGACTGCCGGAATGGTTTTTCGAATTCCCGGTTCGTATTGGTTATGCTGCTTTCTTTGTTTTACAAGTTTCTGTTGTGTTGCTGTTGTCTGTTGACAGTTTGAATCTTACTTCATTTTTCCCCGCTTTTCCATTTACAAAACAGGGCGGATGATAAAATTTTTATCACACGCCCTGTTTTGTAAAGTATTTTATTTGTTTTTCTGGAAATTGCGGATGGAATTGACGACATTTCCTTCCATCGTGCGGTGCATTTTCTCTGCAATCACATGGTAATCTGCTTTCATGCCGTCCTTGATCCAGTCGAGCATGACGCCGGTGAAGCTGTACTTATAGAAATCTGCGATGAAGCTCTGATCCGCCTCGGAGATGCCGGTTCCTTTTGCTTTCTCCTGCACGACACCGTACAGCAGATCGTGCGTCAGATGAAAGAGATACGTCTCAATCTGCTCGCGGCTTACCGAATGGTAGACATTCATAATAAACGGTTTGTTCTCGAGCACTGCCTCAAAAATCTGCAGCACCCCCTCCTGCCACGTCTCATACGTCTTCTTTCCCTGCAGCGCCTGCGTTGCATCCTCAAGGCACGACCATTCAACAAGATCGTAGATATCCTTAAAATGATAATAAAACGCCATCCGGCTGATGCCGCAGTCTGTCGTCAGATCGTTGATCGTAATTTTGTCCAGCGGTTTCTTCAAAAGCAGCTTCTTTAACGACGCTTCCAGCGCCGCCTTCGTTGTATTTGTCATGTATTTCCTCCCTTTTCTTCTGTCTGTTCGAAACGCTTCTATGCTTTTCATTGTAGCATACCCCTCCTCCGAAAACAACCGCGCCAGCCCTTCTGATGGGACTTTACAAAAAGTTTAGAAAGTGCCGGAATACCGGTAAATACAAGGCTTTTTGCCGTTCTGTTAGCACTCTTTTTTCTTGAGTGCTAATTTTTTCTTGACTTTTCCCTGTGCCAGTATTACTATAACTATCAGGGCAGCAAAAAAGCTGCAGACATCTAAAAAAGCATAGTATTCCCGCTTTGCCGGGACAAAATATTTTTATAAGAAAAGGAGTGTGTTTCTCATGAGTGCGAAACATGGAAATCTTTCTATCAACAGTGACAATATTTTCCCGATTATTAAAAAATGGATGTATTCCGATCACGACATCTTTGTCCGCGAGCTCGTTTCCAACGGCTGCGATGCCATCACCAAACTGAAAAAGCTGGACGGCATGGGCGAATATACACTGCCGGATGACTACAAAGCATCCATCCAGGTCATTGTAAACCCGGATGAGAAAACCCTGAAATTCATCGATACCGGTCTTGGTATGACGGCTGACGAAGTCGAAGAATACATTACCCAGATCGCTTTCTCCGGCGCTACCGAGTTCCTGGAGAAATACAAAGACAAAACAAACCCGGATCAGATGATCGGCCACTTCGGTCTTGGTTTCTACTCTGCTTTCATGGTAGCCGACGAAGTGCACATCGATACTCTTTCCTACAAAGAAGGCTCCACACCGGTTCACTGGACCTGTGACGGAAGCACCGAGTACGATATGTCCGAGGGCAGCAAAACAACCGTTGGTACCGAAATCACCCTGTTCCTGAATGAGGACTGCCTCGAGTTCGCCAATGAATACCGTGTCCGCGAAGTACTCGAGAAATACTGCTCCTTCATGCCGGTTGAAATCTTCCTGTCCAAAGCAAACGCTCCGCAGGAGTACGAGACGATCGACGAGAGTGAATTAAAAGAGGACGACGTTGTCGTTGAGCACATCCACGAGGATGCAAAATACGAAGAGAAAGAAAAAGAAGACGGAACCAAAGAGCAGGTTGAGGTTTCTCCGGCAAAAGAGAAAGTAAAAATCAACAAACGCCCGGTTTCCATCAGTGATATCCACCCGCTGTGGACGAAACATCCAAACGAGTGCACCGACGAGGACTACAAAGAGTTCTACCGCAAAGTCTTCAATGACTACCGCGAGCCGCTGTTCTGGATCCACCTGAACATGGACTATCCGTTCAACCTGAAAGGTATCCTCTACTTCCCGCGCATCAACACCGAGTACGATTCCATCGAGGGAACCATCAAACTGTACAACAACCAGGTATTTATTGCAGACAACATCAAAGAAGTTATTCCGGAGTACCTGATGCTCTTAAAAGGTGTCATCGACTGCCCGGATCTGCCGCTGAACGTATCCCGAAGCGCACTGCAGAACGACGGATTTGTCAAGAAGATCTCCGAGTATATCTCCAAGAAATTCGCTGACAAACTCTCCGGCATGTGCAAGACCGACCGTGAGAACTACGAGAAATACTGGGATGATATCAACCCGTTCATCAAATACGGATGCATCAAGGACGAGAAATTCTCCAAGAAGATGATGGACTACATTCTGTTCAAGAACATCGACGGAAAATATCTGACCCTTGAGGACTGCATCAACGAGAATAAGAAAGAAGAAGCTCCTGCAGAGAACACCGAGGAGAAGGCTGAAACTGCTAAGAATACAGAAAATGCGGAAAACGCTGACGAGAAGAAAGAGCCGGAAAAAACGACAGTTTACTACGTCACCGACGAAGTTCAGCAGAGCCAGTATATCAACATGTTCCGCAGCCAGGGCATGGACGCTGTCATCCTGAAACACAACATCGACTCCGCTTTCATCACCCATGCAGAGCGTTACAACGAACATGTGACCTTCCAGCGCATCGACGCAGATCTGACCAACGATATGAAAGATGAGTCCGGTGAGGATCTGACTGACGCTACCAATACACTGACCGATCTCTTCCGCAAAGTCCTTGACAAGAAAGACCTGACCGTCAAAGTTGAAAACCTGAAAGATGAGAACGTATCCTCCATGGTAACACTTTCCGAGGAGAGCCGCCGGATGCAGGATATGATGAAGATGTACGGCATGACCGGCATGGATCCGTCCATGTTCGGCGGACAGGAAACTCTGATCCTGAATGCAAAACATCCGCTCGTTCAGTACATTCTGAAGAATGGCGAGAACGACAACACATCCCTGTTCTGCGAGCAGCTGTATGATCTGGCCATGATCAGCCACAAACCGCTCTCTCCGGACGAGATGACAAAATTCGTAAGCAGAAGCAATCAGATTATGATGCTCCTTGCAAAATGATAAAGCACAGGCACAGCAAAACGCGCCTCTTATAAAACACGCCGGATTTCTGGAATTTACCAGATGTCCGGCGTGTTTTTTCCTGCTTTTTTACTTTACGATTTCTGATCCAGATGATAAAATAATTCTATTCGCCCTATTGAAAAATAAGGAAAATCACATGAAAGGTCTGGTATTTATTTCTATGAAAAAAGGAAAGCCATCCGCCCTGCTCCCGATCGCCGTTTTTCTGGTGTTTTATCTGGGGCTCGGCATTTATTCCGAGTATATTTTAAAAATTCCGATGGGCTTCTACAACATCCCCATCGTCGTCGCGTTTCTGGCTGCGATCCTCGTCGCCTGTCTGCAGAACCGCAGTGTCCCGTTTGAAGAAAAGCTCGCCCTCATGGGACAGGGCATCGGGGACAAAAACATCATCACAATGCTGCTGATCTTCCTCGCCGCAGGCACGTTTGTCGGCGTTGTCGGAAGGAGCAGTGCAGAGAGCGTTGCCTATTTCATGCTCTCCTGGATTCCGGCAAAGTATGCCGTCGCTGTTCTCTTTGTCGTTGCCTGCTTCGTCTCCACGGCCATGGGAACCTCCGTCGGAACGATCACGCTTCTCGTGCCGATCGCCGCTGCTGTTGCCGAGACCTCCGGCTTTTCGCTGGCGCTCTGCGTCGCCTCTGTCATGGGCGGATCGATGTTCGGCGATAACCTCTCCTTCATCTCCGACACGACGATCGCCGCCTGCAACGGACAGGGCTGCGAGATGAAAGACAAGTTCCGCGAAAACTTCTGGATCGCTCTCCCGGCTGCTCTTGCCGCGCTGGCGCTGATCCTTGTAATCTCCTTCCTCCAGGCGCCGGGCACACCGATCGTCCACGAATACCATCTGCTGCAGATGGTTCCGTACCTGCTGGTGCTGATCGGCGGCATCGCGGGCATTCAGGTATTTGTCGTGCTCCTTGTCGGCATTGTATCCGGTGCGGTCATCATGCTCGGCACGGGACAGACGACGCTGTGGGAGATGCTCTCCAGCATGGGAAGCGGCACTTCGGGTATGTTTGAGACATGTATGGTTGCGATTCTTGTCGCTGCGATGTGCGCGCTGATCCGGGAAAACGGCGGCTTTACTGTCCTGCTTCGCGCCATTCACAAAATCTTCCGCGGAAAAAAGGGCGGCCAGCTCGGTGTCGGCATTCTCGTCGCGCTGCTCGACATTGCGACCGCAAACAACACCGTCGCGATCGTCATGGCAAACCCGATCGCAAAGCAGATGTCCGAGGACTACGGCATCACCCCGAGGAAAACGGCATCGCTCCTCGATACCTTCTCCTGCATCTCGCAGGGCATCCTGCCGTACGGCGCGCAGATGCTCGTGGCAATCTCCGCGGTGCATGAACTGGGATATGAGCTCTCCGCCTTCGAAATCATGGCAAACCTCTTTTACCCGGGCATGCTGCTTGTCAGTTCGCTGATCTTTATCTTTGTCCTGCCGGACCGGAAAAAAGCCGAAAGCAATGTCTAAAAAGTTCCGTATCGGATCAACTCAAAAAATCGTGTTAAAATGCCCACCGATTTCACTTTTTCGTTTGATCGGCGGGCATTTTTTTGCTTTTTTTTGCAAAAATCGCCAAAATTGCAGTAACATTTACGGTTGAAATTCTTTTATGCGGGTAGTATAATCGGGGTCGTGACATTGAGAAGTAGTGATGTTATGTGGGTTATGGGGAGAAAGGACAACAGACAAAGTGAAATTATTAAGACAGTTCCTTGTAATTATGGCGGTTTCGTTCGTCGGGGAAATCCTGCACGCCGTGCTGCCGCTTCCGATTCCGGCAAGTATCTACGGCCTTGTGCTGATGCTGGCGCTTCTGATGACGGGGGCATTAAAACTTGATGCCGTCGAGGACGCAGGCAAGTTTATGATTGAGATCATGCCGGTCATGTTCATTCCGGCGGGCGTCGGCCTGATGGAATCCTGGGGTGAATTAAAAGCCGTTCTCGTTCCGGTTCTCGTGATTACGCTGGTGAGCACCATCGTCGTTATGATTGTGTCCGGACGCGTGACACAGGCAGTCATCCGGCTGGAAAAGAAACACAAAGGAGGGGACGCAAAATGACAAATATGCTCTGTGAATCTGCATTTTTCGGCGTTGTCATCAGCCTTCTGGCGTATGAGCTCGGCATGCTGTTAAAGAAAAAATTCGGTCTGCCGATCTTCAATCCGCTGCTGATTTCGATTGCAGTCGTCATTGTATTCCTTGCTGTTTTCGATATCGATTATCAGAACTACAATGACGGAGCCAAATATTTAAGCTATCTGCTGACACCTGCAACGGTCTGCCTTGCCATTCCGCTGTATGAGCAGATGGAGGCATTGAAAAAGAATATCAAAGCCATCCTCGCCGGCATTCTCTCCGGCGTGCTGACGAGCCTTACCGTGGTTCTCGTGCTGGCGCTGATCTTCAATCTGAATCATAAAATGTACGTAACGCTGCTGCCGAAATCTATCACCACAGCGATCGGCATGGGCGTATCCGAGGAACTCGGCGGTGCGGTGACAATCACCGTTGCGGTTATCATCATCACCGGTGTGCTGGGAAATATGCTGGCGGAGACGCTCTGCAAGCTGTTTCACATTGAGGAGCCGATTGCAAAGGGCATCGGCATCGGATCGGCCTCCCATGCGATCGGTACGGCAAAGGCCATGGAGATGGGCGATGTCGAGGGTGCGATGAGCAGCCTTTCGATTGCGGTTGCAGGTATTCTGACTGTGGTCGGAGCGTCGATTTATGCGATGTTTATCTAAAAACGAACACTGATAAAAAACAGAAAAAATCCGGGAATGGAAAGCATTTTAAAACTTTCCGTTCCCGGATTTTCTATCCCTGAAATTCTATAATTAAAAATTAAAATTCCGACTGCAGAAACTCTTCAATAAAAAGAAGCGCAGTAGCACTCCGGCCCTTCCGGGTCGATGCAGATATGCTCGAGCGTTCCGCTGTGCATCGAAAGCCCCATCGTCAGATCCTGCACAATCTGCTGCTTCGCCGTCTGCCGGCGCTCATAGATGTACTGATACACACTTTTCTTATTAATCTTTTT
>NZ_CDRRUH010000054.1:0-21725 GCF_977045365.1 Fusicatenibacter sp. | reverse complement strand
AAATTTCTGAAAAGCGTTCGAGTCCAATTAGCAAATATACATCATGCGGCGTATAAAAATCTCCCGGTAACGGAAGTGAAATTACCGGGAGAAGGAGGAACAAAAAAACGCTGCAAACCCCGAAAAAAGGCTTGCAGCGGTGCTTTCTGGCGTCCCAGAGAGGATTTGAACCTCCGACCCCACGCTTAGGAGGCGTGTGCTCTATCCAACTGAGCTACTGAGACATTTGTTGGTTTTATTCAATTTTCACTGCTCGAAGGAATCGAACAATCTGCCGCTTAGGAGGCGAGTGCTCTATCCAGCTGAGCTATGACGACACATGCCGCAAACCCTTGATTTTACTGGGTTTCTGGGATTTTTCCCTTCGGCCATATATAAGATTATCAACTCTTTTTCGAGTTGTCAATCTACAGATTTTTTTTGATTTGGTAACATTAGAACGTTCCCCAATTTGGGGAATGCCTCGGCTTTCTCTTAGGAGGCGGACGCTATATCCTACTGAGCTACAGAAACAAGAATTATAAATGTTTCAGCCGGGTCAGCAACAAAAATATTATACTATATTTTTGCTGCTTTTTCAAGACGAAACACATACTTGCGATTCCGCAGTTTACTTCAGGAATTTTCCATTGTGAGTACCTGATAAATTCTCTTATAGGCTTTTTCATAGGTCCAGCAGCAGCCTTCGACAGCTATCACATGCAGGACGAAAACGGACTGTGGAGCGGATATGGATATGAGATGATGCAGGGCATTGCCAAATATATGCAGTGTACGTTTTCCTACGTCGGATACGATAAGACGGCGAAGGAATGTGAGGAGATGCTGCAAAATGGAGAAGCAGACATTTATACGGCTGCCAAAAAGATACCGGAGCGCGAGGAGGAGTTTGCATTTTCCCGCCATCCGGCGATCACCGCATTTACGAGCATGAACGTGGAGACACCGAACTGGCGGTCTGATCTGTACAATAAATATTACGGTTCCGTGGAAGTGAATACTGATTACACGGCAGAGGAAAAAGCGCTTCTTTCCCAGCTGAAAGAGAGCGGCGCCGTGATCCGCGGCGTGATGAATCCGGACGGAAATCAATACTCGTGGTATGAAAACGGGGAGGCAAAAGGAATTGCGGCGGCGCGGTGCGTCGGGAAAACTGCAGAGAATAGTGGTAATCGACGATGGTGTGACGGTCAAAGAAATCCTGAACAATGAATGGCCGAATGCAGAAATTGTGTCGGTGAAAGATACGGACGAATGTGTGCAGAGACTGGTCAATGAGAATGTGGACGGTGCACTGCTGATGACCTACACAGCGCAGAAGCTGGCAAGAGATGATACGCAGAACCGCCTCCGCGTGGAAGTTGTGCCAGGTGCATCGATGTCCCTGCGGATGGGCGTACTCTCAGAGGTTGACCGGAGTTTCTACGGTCTGTGGGAAAAAACGCTTTACAACGTATCACGAAAGAGCAGAGCGGAAATTGTGCAGAGCTATGTGGAAGATGTGGAGACACCGACCATCATGGCGTATCTGTTTGACCACCCGCTGTATCTGGTGGCACTGATTGCAGGTGTGCTGCTGTTCTGCTTGCGGAGGATAATGCACTGAATGCAGAGGTTGCGACGGAGCTGCTCGGAAGCTTCGGCCTTGTCGTGGACTGGGCGGAGAATGGTTCCAAGGCCGTGGATCAGTTTGAAGCGTCGGATCCGGGAAGCTATTTTGCGATCTTCATGGATATGCAGATGCCGGTGATGGATGGCATCGAGGCGATGAAAAAAATTCGAAACAGTGTGCGTGAGGACAATGATGTTCCGATTTTTGCGATGACAGCAAATACTTTTGCAACGGACCGCAAGCGGTGCGCGGACGCGGGCATATTCCGAAACCGGTGAATTTAAAAGAGATTCAGACGACGCTGGACGAGAAAGTGCGGACGGCATGCGCCGGATAACGGGACGGATTAATAACAGAAAAATTTGGAGAAGGGGCTCTACTGCTTTGGATTGCAGTGGAGCCTTTTTATGGTGTATCATAGGAAGTAAAAGAAAACAGGGGAGAATCACGGAATGGAAATTGCAGAAAATATCACATGGACCGAGGAACTGGAAAGGCTGGATGTGCTTCTTTCGCAGGGGCAGTTCGAGCTGCTGCTTCCGGGTGAGCGGTACGGGGGAGGAGAAAAGGAGATCTGGCTTGTCTATCTGATGAACGATGCGGCAGAGAGCTTTCTCGTTTTTCATGACGCGGAGCTGACGGGAACGTATCAGAAGGAATACGAGGGAGAAATAGATGCCGCACTGGAAAAAGACGGGGAGCAGTACGTTCTGATCGTGCGGCAGAAAGAGACGGTGTGCACGCTGTTTTTCAGCCGCCTTTCACTGGAAGTGCATCTGTTTGATTACGGAAAAACGGGTCATTTCTGGGTGGACGGATACGAGTATCTGCGGCAGATTGAGTTCCGTATTGCGATCCTGCGGGACAAGCTGGAATACCTCGGCGAGGCGTTCTGCACCGAGGAAGAAATGCGTCTGGCATCGCTGGCCAATTTCCCGCCGCTCAATTTCTGTTGCTACCCGGCCGTGCCGGATCAGTATCTCGTACCGTCATGCCCATGGTGGGAAGCGACGGAAGAGGCAATTACGGAGATGAAAAAACTGGCATCGGAGGCAGGCGATAAAGTGCTGCTGCGGTATCTTGCACTTTATGAAAAATGGCAGGGAAAACTCCTCGCAAAACAGATCGCAAAACTGCTGCATACGAGCCGCCACGCGAAAGTCGTGGATTTACTGGAAAAAAAACTGGCCCGCGAAGCACAGAATTACCCGAAACGACGCTTCACTGGCGAAGAAGGAACCCAGATCCGAAAAATCCAGGAGCAGGCAATGAAACAGAAAAAGATACTGGAAGCCGAAGGAAAACGCGCATCATTGCTGCGCGAGGAGCCATTCTTTTATGCACGGGATTCGGTGGAATATAAGGCCCATCTGATGATCTGGGGAACGAAAGGGAAAGACCGGGTTGTGGAGGTTGAGACGTTTAAAATTTGAAAATGAATTAAAGAAAAGGTACAAAAAGTGAATAAAATAAGATTCATCTGGTGGAAATGGAGTTTTTAAAAACAGTTCATTGCGGCAGATGCGGGCTTGTGATATTCTGAAAAGAAAGAAACATTTGACGAGGATAAGCAGGAGGAATCATTTCATGGGACATTTTTATTTTGTGCGTCACGGGCAGACGATCTGGAATGTGGAGAATAAGATCTGTGGGGCGACGGATATTGCATTGACGGAATTTGGGCATCAGCAGGCGGTTGAGACCGGGGAGAAAATCCTGAAAGAGGGGATTCAGGCGGATGAGATTCTGTATTCCCCGCTGGTTCGTGCGGCAGACACCGCGAAACATATTTCCGAGATGACCGGCATCCCGGCGCGGCCGGAGCCGCGGCTGACGGAGCAGAATTTTGGAAAATGGGAGTCCACAGCACGCGATGGAGCGGACTTCAAAAAGGCGAAGGAATGCTTCGCAATGAGCCACGAGGGCGGCGAATCGACTCTGCGGCTGGCGCAGAGAATCTATAATCTGCTGGATGAAATTCGGGAAGAATCCGATGAAAAAACGTATATTCTCGTCGCACACAACGGCATTGCGCGTGTCGTGCAGTCGTATTTTCACGATATGACGAATGAAGAATATGCGGCATTTGGTGTGAAAAACTGTGAGATTGTACGATACGATTTTCCAGAGAAATAAAAAAAGATTACAGAAAACGGCGGGGATATATTCAATCCCCGCTCGTTTTTTTGTCCGATGGAATCAACGAATGCATCTGATAATACTTTTTTGTAAAAGAGATCAGCGTCTGCATATCGCTGCTGATGTATCTGCTTTTCTTCCATATCATGCCGATTTTCACTCGAATTGGTGTCTGCATCGGAATGCCGATGATTTCCGGAAATTTATCAGTCATGCTGGAATACAGAAAACAGGCATAGCGGCCCGTCTTTAAAAACTGCAGTGTCGTGTAAATCTGGCTGCTCCGCATGATGATATTCGGTGTATACCCCTCAAGTTCGAACCGCAGCTTCAGGAGCTGATTCTGCACCGAGTCAGCATTAAAGAAAATTAAGGGCTGTTTTGCCATATCCTGAATGGAAACCACTTCTCTGCCTGCCAGGGGGTGGTTTTTTGCTACACAAAATACGACCTGGTCATCCGCAAGAACGGCATGGTGAAATTTATCAATATTATACTGTTCCATATTGACAAGCGCCAGATCCAGTGTGTCATCCTGCACCAGATTACAGGCACGGACCGAACCATACTCCTCAAGAGATACCGCAATTTCGGGATGCTCTTCTGAAAAAGCGAGAAGAAGCTCGGGAAAAAAGACGGTGCTCAGCATCGGCGGAATACCAATGCGGATCGGCGGGCGCACACGGGAGAGATTGGAATAATCCGCCTGCAGCTCATTGCAGTACTGGAGAATATAATTTGCTTTCTGATAAAATTCCTCCCCTTCACGCGTCAGAATTAACTGATTTCCCTTTCTGGAAAAGAGACTGACGCCGAATTCAATTTCAAGATCACGGATAGCAACCGATACGGTCGGCTGCGTCACGTACAATTCCTCGGCCGCTTTTGTAATACTGTGGCACCGGCTTGCCATACAGAAGTAACGAAGCTGATTTAAAGTCATTTTTCCCCTCCAAATGTTCGTTGAGACAACATTATATTACCATTAAGATACCATAGAGACGTAAATGTTTCTATATTTTTTTTCGGTTTCCCGCAAAACAAGGTAAAAATGCACAAAAAAAGAGCCCCTGTTTTGCGAATATAAAAATTTTTTATGGGGTCATGTATTCCACCAATTTGTTTTTTAACCAGTACACGACGTATAATACAAGTAACAAAAGAAACGTGTTCGGCCGATGCTTTTCAAGAAAAAGAAAACTGAAAAAACGAAAGGAGATTTGGGAATGTCTCAAACCACAATCACATTGCTGTTTCTGGTATTTGCGATTGTCAGCTTCATTCTGGAGAAAATTCCGCTGGGTCTGACAGCTTCGATCTGTGCGCTTGGATTGACTCTCACCGGAATTCTGGATGTATCAACGACTTTCTCTCAATACGTAAACAGCAACGTTATCCTCTGCGTCGGCATGTTTGTTGTCGGCCAGGCACTTTTCGAGACGGGAATGGCAAACAAAATCGGAGGACTTGTAACCCGCTTTGCCAAAACCGAAAAAACACTGATCATCGCCATTATGGTAATTGCCGGCGTGATGTCCGGATTCTTATCCAACACCGGAACCGCTGCCGTACTGATCCCGGTTGTCTGTGGAATCGCAGATGAGTCCGGTTATTCCAGAAGCCACCTGCTGATGCCGCTTGTATTCGCGGCAGCCCTCGGCGGAAACCTCTCTATCATCGGAGCGCCGGGAAATTTGATGGGCGTCAATGCACTGCAGGAGATGGGAATCAAAACCAGCTTTTTCATGTACGCGCCAATCGGAATTCCGATGCTGCTGATAGGAATCCTCTACTTCGTCTGTTTTGGATATAAACTTCTTCCGCAGAATCAGAACGAAGCAGCCCAGAACCTGGAAGAGCAGAAAGATTTCAGCAATGTTCCGAAATGGAAACAGATCATTTCACTTGTTGTTCTGATCGTTGTAATTTTCGCTATGATTTTCGAAGAATTAATTGGAATCAGCATTCAGCTTTCCGCCTGTCTTGGCGCACTCTTTTTGGTGCTGACCGGGGTTCTGACAGAAAAAGAAGCGTTGAATTCCATTGACTTAAAAGTAGTTCTCCTCTTTGGAGGCTCTCTTTCCCTGGCAAAAGCACTGGATGTCACAGGGGCAGGAAGTATGATCGCCGATAAAATCGTCGGTCTGCTCGGATCCAATCCAAATCCGATTCTGCTTCTCCTGGTAATTTTCCTGGTAACCTGTGTACTGACCAACTTTATGTCAAATACAGCCACTACGGCACTTATGATTCCGATCGCTGTTTCTCTTGCAAACAGCCTTGGAGCAGACCCGCGGTCCGTTGTGATTGCAACTGTTATCGCCGGTTCCTGCGCGTATGCAACACCAATTGGTATGCCTGCAAACACGATGGTAGTCGGACTCGGAGGCTATAAATTCAAGGATTATGTAAAATCCGGCCTGCCTCTGATCCTCGTATCCTTTGCAATCTGCATGATACTGCTGCCCATCCTGTTTCCTTTTTATCCATGATAAGCATTCCTTCGCATAAACAGGTATCACACACCACAAGGGGCAGAAAATTCCTGCCCCGCACCACAAAGTTCACTCATGAAAATCATTCATAGGAGGTATATTATGACAAACGAAAATGGAGTAAAAGTTTTAACAGACATGGTAGCTGATTTTGTTGCCCACATCGGCAAAAAGCTGCCGGACGATGTAGTTGCAAAGCTGGAGGAGCTGGGCTCCCAGGAAACAGCAGCGCTTCCGAAAGCACTGTATGAGACGATGACCAAAAACCAGAAACTGGCGGTGGAATTAAACCGTCCGAGCTGCCAGGACACCGGCGTGCTTCAGTTCTGGCTGAAATGCGGAACGAATTTTCCGTACATCAATGAACTGGAAGGCCTGCTGAAAGAGGCTGTTGTACAGGCTACCTTTGCAGCACCGCTCCGCCACAACTCGGTAGAGACTTTTGATGAGTACAATACCAAGAAAAACGTAGGAAAAGGAACCCCGACCGTATGGTGGGATATCGTTCCGAACAGTGACAAATGCGAAATCTACGCTTACATGGCAGGCGGCGGATGTACGCTTCCTGGAAAAGCGATGGTTCTGATGCCAGGTGCAGGATATGAAGGAATCACCGATTTCGTACTGGATCAGATGACAAGCTACGGCTTAAATGCGTGTCCTCCGCTTCTTGTCGGCGTTGGAGTTGGAACATCCATCGAAACCGCAGCATTAAATTCAAAGAAAGCGCTGATGCGCCCGATCGGTTCCCACAATGAAAATGCAAATGCAGCAAAAATGGAGCGTCTGCTGGAAGACGGCATCAATGCCATCGGCCTTGGACCGCAGGGAATGGGCGGAAAATATTCCGTTATGGGTGTAAACATTGAAAACACCGCCCGCCATCCATCCACGATCGGCGTTGCCGTAAATGTGGGATGCTGGTCCCACCGCCGCGGCCATATCGTGGTAAATCCTGATCTGACAGTAACTTGTGATACACATTCCACCTGGAAATTTAATGCATAAACGGAGGTACGAATTATGATCGAAATTAGA
Organism: Fusicatenibacter sp.; assembly: GCF_977045365.1. Lineage (NCBI taxonomy): Bacteria > Bacillati > Bacillota > Clostridia > Lachnospirales > Lachnospiraceae > Fusicatenibacter > Fusicatenibacter sp. The sequence continues at coordinate 14,441 of NZ_CDRRUH010000054.1, read as the reverse complement.
GGAGATAAAAAAGTTCTGATTACACCGGTAAGCGCAGAAGACCTGAAAGATATCCACATCGGAGATATTGTTTGGCTGGACGGCGATCTCATGACCTGCCGTGACGTTGCACACCGCAGACTCGTTGAGTACGGAAGAGAGCTTCCATATAATATCAAAGACAAGGCAATTTTCCATGCCGGCCCGATCGTACGGAAAATTGAGGGAACAGAAGATGATTACGAGATGGTTTCTGTCGGACCGACTACTTCCATGCGTATGGAGAAATTCGAGTATGAATTTACAAAACTGACCGGCGTACGTGTCATTGTCGGAAAAGGCGGCATGGGTCCGAATACCGAGCGTGCATGTAAAGAATTCGGTGCCATTCACTGTGTCTTCCCGGCAGGCTGCGCGGTTGTTGCCGCGACTGAGGTGGAAAGAATTGCAGAGCATCACTGGGATGAACTGGGAATGCCGGAGACGTTATGGTGCAATAAAGTAAAAGAGTTCGGTCCGCTGATCGTTTCTATTGATGCAGAAGGACGCAACCTGTTTGAAGAGAACAAAGTTGTTTTCAACGAGCGCAAAGAGGCTGCAAAACAGGCAATTTATCCGGAAGTGAAGTTTATCAAATAATTTATCAAATAATAAGAGTTTTTGACAGGAGCAGCCTATGGGACCACAGGAAATGCTGGACCGGGCGGAGGTGAAAAATAAGTGGCAGCTCACGCCGCTGAAGGATTTCAAATCACCCCGTCTGACGGAACGCATGTGGCGGACAGCGGTGGTTGTTCTGCTGACTTCCCTGATTTATGAATATCTGATTCCCGGCGGCCGCAACCCCTGCTTTGCGCTGATCGGCGCAGTGTACGGGGTTGGGAGCCGGTTTGAAGAGGGATTCCACAATGGAATCAATCGCCTGATCGGAACGTTTGTGGGAGGAATCCTGGTCATTCCATTCTACATGCTGTATCAGAAACAGCCGTTTGGAATTCCGGCTTTTCTGTGGCTGGCGGCGGGGCTCTGCCTGGTATTGTGGTGCAATCTGGCACTGCAGGCGGACTCTGCGATCCAGCCGGGAATCGTGGTCTACTTTGTGGTACTTTACACAGTTGGTGAGGAACGAGTTGTTTTCTATACGCTTGCCCGGATTCTGGATACCGGCATCGGCGTACTGATTTCCCTTCTCTGCTATCTTTTACTGCCATCGAAATATGATAAAGAACAGGGGCTCTCGTTCCGGACCATGTGGAAGGCGACAAAACATGCGTTTCAGTCTTATAAGGATAAAAACCGTCTGTTCCGCGAGGATGAACAGAAAAACTTTGGAATGAAAAACAAAAAATAAGCAGGATGCAAAAAAAGAGATGATCTGCTCTGTGCCGGCAGATCACCTCTTTTTTGTATGGCGTTTATGATATTTTATAATATTTCGATGTATGCTGGCGGTAGAGCAGCAGCAATCCGCGGATGCAGAGCTCGATAGCCATGGCGATCCACATGCCGCGCAGGCCGAGCGGGGTGATGAGAAGCACCGCGAGACCGAGGCGGATGACCCAGATGCTGCCAAGGTTCAGAAGGCTTGGCACAAACGTATCGCCTGTTCCGCGGAGGGCTCCGGCGGCAACGATGGAAGCGCCGAAAAACGGCTCGGCGAGCAGTTCGATGCGGAGTACCTCGGCGGCAAACGAGCGGACCTGCGGGTCAGGAGTCAGAATGCTAAAGACGAACGGACAGAAGATCATCATCAGACCTCCAGTGATGGCCATCAGGACTGCGCCCATGGCAATGCAGATATTTCCGTAGCGTTTCGCCAGCTTGTAATTTCCGGCGCCGTAGCTTCTGCCGACGAGCGTTGTCGCGGCGGAACCGATGCCGTAGCCTGGCATGTAGCAGAGGCCTTCGGCGGTGACGGCGAACGAATTGGCCGCAATCGCAATGGAGCCGAGCGGGGCAATCAGCATGGTGGCAGCAACCATGGCGCTGTTCATCGCGATTTCCTGTACGGCAACCGGCACACCGATTTTGAATGCAGTTTTCAGAATTTTCGTATCAAAAACCGTTTTCTCCTTCCGGCGGAGACGCAGCCGCGGATTGCGGACACAACAGAACCAGGCACCCGTGAGGCTGATGACGGCGCAGGCCAGCATCGTTCCCATACCGGCACCCATGACACCGAAAACCGGAATCAAAAGAGCATTGAAAATGACATCGAGCACGCACATGACGGCATTTAAAATACTGGGTGTCACCATATCACCGCTGCACTGCAGGAAGGACGACATCAGCGAGTTGAGCTGGGAAAACGGAAGCATGATGGCAAACATCATAAAATAGAGCGTGGCATTCCGCCGGATCTCCTGCGCACCGCCGAGCCACCCCGGCAGCGGATGACTGATCAGAAGCCCGATCAGGCACAAAACAGCCGACACAACAAGCGCGGACGCGATGCCATGCCGCACAACATCCCTTGCCTTCTTGTCATGATTTCCCCCGATCTGATGCGCTACCTGAACAGAAAAACCGGCTGAAACCGCATAAATCGTACCGCTGAGGAGCCACGTCGTCGACGAAACCAGCCCGATCGCCGCCGAAGCATTCGCCCCAAGCGCGCCGACCATCGCGGAATCAATGTATTGCATCGCAATCGTAGTAATCTGTGTAAGAATCGCAGGCAGACTTAATCGCCCGACCTGCTGAATCTGCGGTTTCAGTTCAGTCCAGCTTATTCTATTCATCATTTTCTCCAGAACATGTATTTTATCGTATGGTTTTTCTTAAGAATGTAAAGATAAATGCGTATTTTACGCTAACATGTTTTGAAGAAAGTGTCAATCAAAAACGAGGTTTAATTTGACTTTTTTCTATGCGTATTAGGCATAGGGACGGAGAGGATTCGAATTTAATTTTCCGGCGGAAGGTTGTTCTTCACAGTGGGGTTCGCCTGGGTCGTGTTGGTTGCAGTCAGCAGGGAATCTGTCGGGGCGACCGGGCTCATGAGGACGCGGCCGGTTCCGCGGTAGACGTTGACGAGGCCTTCACCGCTGACGGCGGAGCCGACGAGGGTTCCGGTGGAGCGCTCTACGGTGAAATCAAGGTTGGAGGACCAGCAGACGGCGAGGTTTCCATCGATTTTCAGTTCGTCGTTTTCGAGTTCGACTTCGATCAGTTCGTCCTCAGGTACGTTGCTTTCGAGGGCAACGGCTCCTCTGCCGACGAGGCTCAGATTGAAGAAGCCTTCGCCGCCGAGGACAGCGGAGGAAATGCTCTTGCGGGCGGTCAGTTTGGTTTTGACTCTGCCGTCGCAGGCGAGGAACATGCCGTCCTCAATCGTCATTCCGAGGGAGCCCCATTTCTCGACATCCACAAGAATGATGTATTTGTAGGTCGGTTCCAGCACGAGATATCCGTCGCCAACGTACTCCGGTTTTACGGCAGATTCCTTTGTCATGGCGCCTTTGATGGCCTTTCCGAACAGGTCGCCGATCCCTTTGATTCCGGCGGTCGCCTGTACATGGCCGCCCATCCACTGCATCGCACCGGACTGGATAATCGCGGAGTGCTCCTTGTCCAGTTCAATGACAACCTGGTGGCGGCGCACATTCATTTTGCTCATGTAATACTCCTCCATGGCAGTCATCGGCGAGACGCTGGAATCCTGGAGATATTCCATGACGTGGAAATTTTCGATGGATTTGGTGAATTTCCGGTTTTCGTTTTCGAGATTTAAAATTTTCATAGGCACGTTCCTTTCTTTCATTAAGAAGAAAAATAGTGATCCGTCTTGTTTCTTTTATTATACAGGAAAGAAAGCAAAGAGCACAGAAAAATTTAGAAAAAAAGGAAATCTGGAAATCATGTTGTCCATTTTTCAGCGGAGTGATAAGATAAAGTTCAGAAAACGCAAGCAGTACGGTCAGAGGAGGAGTTTATTATGAGTACAATTACTGTCAGAGATGCAAAAATAGAGGATGCCGCACGCATTCTGGAGATTTATGCTTACTATGTAGAATACACCGTCATTTCTTTCGAGTGGGACGTGCCGTCTCTGGAAGAATTTGAGAACCGCATGCGTGATATCATGAAAAAATATCCATACCTCGTCATCGAGCAGGATGGAAAAATCGAAGGTTATGCATACGCACATGCCTTTGTCGGCCGCGCCGCATACGACTGGTCGAGCGAGCTGACCATTTATCTCGATCCCAATGCAAGAAAAGGAGGCCTTGGCCGGAGACTGTATGAAGAGCTGGCGGACCGTCTGAAAAAAATGGGCATTCTGAACCTCTACGCCTGCATCGGCTATCCGCAGGTCGAGGATGAATATCTGACGAAAAACAGCGCCGAGTTCCATGCACATCTCGGATTCGAACTCGTGGGAACCTTCCACAACTGCGGCTACAAATTCGACCGCTGGTACGATATGGTCTGGATGGAAAAAATCATCGGCGAGCCGCACGCGGGACAGCCGGCAGTAAAATCATATAGTGAGATAAAAGAATGAGCACAATAACAACGTATACAAGAAAACATTTTGACCCTGTGCATCCCGCCCAGGAACTGCTCTGTGTGGAGGATTTTGCGCATGCGCTGCCGATGGTCTGTCGCGGAAACGGTCATGTGACGACGTTCTGGTCAGTGGGAGAGCACTGCATCTGCTGTGCGAAAGAGGCGGCCGCGCGCGGCTATTCCCGGCGGCTGGTGCTGGCGTGCCTTCTGCATGACGCGAGCGAGTGTTACATGTCGGACGTGCCGCGGCCATTAAAGCAGGAGATGCCGCGGTACCGCGAGATCGAGGACCATCTGCTTTCGGTGATTTATGAGAAATATCTTGGCAGTGATCTGACGGCGGAGGAGCAGCGGATGATGAAACAGATCGACAATGATCTGCTGTGGTACGATCTGACAAATCTGCTGGAGGAACCGCAGGCGGGGGATGCGCCGAAACTTCACATCACGCTGGACTACACGGTGCGGCCGTTTGCTGCAGTGGAGAAAGAATATCTGGAATTATTTGAACAGTATCAGTATCGGGAGACGGGCGATGAGAGAAGATAAAAACGAGAACCGCTGGGACAGATTGCTTCAGATCCACACAATGGGGCGGGACGACAGCCGGTCGGATCTGTACCGGTATCCGTATGAGCCGACCCCATACTGCGTGCTGGAGCGGATGGCAAACACAGGGATGATCCGAAAGGGAAATACGCTGCTCGATTACGGATGCGGAAAGGGCCGCGTGGATTTCTTCTTATCGGCGCAGACCCGGTGCCGGTCCATCGGTGTGGAGTATGATGACCGGATTTATGCGAAGGCGGTGGAAAATAAAAAAGCGGCGGTCTCCGGCGCGCGGACAGAGTTTGTGCTGGAGAGCGCCGAAAATTTTCCCGTTCCTGCGGAAGTGGACCGGGTGTATTTTTTTAACCCGTTTTCGCTCGAAATTTTAAGAAAAGCAATGGCAAGACTGCTGGAATCGTACTATGAAAATCCGCGGGAGATCCAGTTGTTTTTCTATTACCCGTCGGATGCCTATATCTCGTATCTGATGACCGTGCCGGAACTGGAATTTCTCGATGAGATCGACTGTATGGATCTGTTTCCGGGCGGGGACAGCCGGGAGCGGGTTGTGATTTTTACGATAGCAGAGTAAGGGGGATTTTTAAATGAAATATCAGGTAGTGCGGATCGACGAAGACATCGATTTCGGCTGCGAGGAACGCAGCGCCGATGAGCCTGTCATGGCAGTTGTTGTGTTACAGGATGAAAACGGGAACGAATCGCGCATCCGCCAGGAGGATCAGATGCTGTATGACCGGAACATCGAGGAGGGCGATACCGTCATTCTGAATGAAAACGGCGAATTGCGAAAAGCACTCTCCGGTGATTGGACGCAGAACTGTGATTCGAAAAATGTAGATACGACAAAATTCGTCAACATGATGCAGGTTGTCAAAGCCGGAAAACAGATCGACTGGATCTGCCCGTTCTGCGGCGGAAAAGTAGAACGACTGGAGCAGGAAGGCGGAAAAACCGTGATCGGATGCACATCGTGCGATATGCGGATTCAAATAGAAAATTAAACGATTTCGGCCTTTAAGGCCGAAAGAGAAAGGAAACACAAATGGTAAAACCAATTATGAGAGACGTTCTCTTCCTCGGACAGAAATCCATCCCGGCGACAGAGGAAGATCTGCAGGTGGGAAGAGATCTGCAGGACACACTGGCAGCAAACCGCGAGGCATGCGTCGGCATGGCGGCAAATATGATCGGCGTGAAAAAACGCATCATCATCGTAAACGCCGGATTCCGAGACATCATCATGTTCAACCCGGTGATAGTCCGCAAAAGCGGCCCCTACGAAACAGAAGAAGGTTGCCTCTCCCTGCCAGGCGTGCGGAAAACAAAGCGGTACCAGAACATCGAAATCGAATACTACGACTGGAATTGGAAAAAACAACGCCAAAAATTCACCGGCTGGCCAGCCCAGATCTGCCAGCATGAGATGGATCATTTGGAAGGGATACTTATTTAGATCCTACAGCAGACAGGAGGACGGTATGACAGACAGAGAATGAATGGTAAAAGGAATCATTTACAACCCGAATGTGGAAGATCCGGCCAAAGAGCAGTCCGGCTATATGGAGCGTCTGTGGGAGTTCAACCAGCTGAAGCCGTCAGAGGGAGACAAGAAAGTCAAATATATGAAGGAAACTTTCGCAGAAGTCACCATCGTTTCAGGCGTCACAATCGGCGAACACGACCGCGAGTATTTTTACCGGGACGAAAAAATCGACGGGGAGAATCTCAAATAAATCGGGACAAATTTCGAAAATATAAAATTTTTGTAAAATAATGTCGAAAAAACGATTGACAAGTGGCGAAAAGAAACATATGATAATACCTGTCAATATACATATTCGGCAATAGAGGCGCGAAGGCTAAGAGTAGCTGTCCTGAGACAACGGGGTCTGGGACGGGCAGGGAAAGGAGCATTCGCCGAAACGGGGCAGTTCCCGAAAAACTGTCTGCGTTGGGGTACAGTCGAACAGGCTGTGCACTCTCACCGTACTGGTGGAGGAGCTATTGCTTCATGAACGTAGATTTAATGGAGCAGTGGTGAAGACCGCTGCTCTTTTTATTGTACTGCAGTTGGAACCGTGACAAAAGGTTCCAGGGGTGGAAATCTGTTTGGTTGGAGAACGAAAGACGAAACGGGTGTTACAGGATACGTCTGAAGAAAACTGTTGCCGGAAAAGAAAAAAGGGAGGATTTTGACATGATAGCATTTCTTAACTGGCTGGACGGTGTCCTTTGGGGCGTGCCGCTGATCGCGCTGATGATTCTGACCGGTCTGTACTTTACCGTTCGTTCTGGATTTTTCCAGTTCCGTCACTTTGGCTGGATTATGAAGAGAACCGGCGGAAAACTGTTCCAGAAAGAAGACAAAGCAAGTGAAGGAAAGGGTATGCTTTCCTCGTTTGAGGCGATTTCGACCGCTATCGGCGGTACCGTAGGATTCGGTAATATCGCCGGTGTTGCAACTGCAGTTGCAGCAGGCGGCCCGGGAGCCATTATGTGGATGTGGCTTTCGTCTCTGCTTGGTATGATATTAAAACAGGTTGAGGTTACCCTCGGCTGCTACTACCGTCACACCAACGAAAAAGGTGAGTACTACGGCGGTCCGACTTACTACATGGAGTGCGGACTTGGCGAGGAGCGCCACTGGGGCAAGCTGTGGCTGATCCCGGCGCTCATCTTCGGCATCGGTATTTTCTCCACCTTCTTCGTAACCTCTTCCAACCTGACCGCATCTCAGGTCGTAGCCGGTGCGTTCGGTATTGAGAATATCAATCTTGGAAGCTTCAAAGTAGAAGGCGTTATCGTGATGGGCGTTCTGCTCTGCATTCTGACCTATGTCGTTACAAGCGGCGGTACGAAGAAAATCGCAAGTCTGTTCAGCAAGCTCGTTCCATTTATGAGCGTTCTTTATATCTTGATGGGAATTGGCATGATCATCATCAACATCAACCGCGTTCCTGGCGTATTTGCAGCCATCGTAACAAACGCATTTACCGGAACAGCAGCGATCGGCGGTTTTGCCGGCTGCGCAGTCAGCGAGATTATCCGTGTGGGTATGGCGCGTTCCGTATACTCCAATGAGGCTGGATGGGGTACTTCTCCAATGATCCATGCTTCCGCAAAAACACCGCATCCGGTAGAGCAGGGTCTGTGGGGATCTTTCGAGGTATTCTTTGATACCATGGTTATCTGTACGATCACCGCACTTTCCGTTATCTTAAGCGGAAACTGGACCGACGGAACGAACGGCGGAACACTTGCTTTAAGTGCATTTGCAAGCGGATTCGGCAAATTTGGAAGCATCCTTCTGGCAGTCATCATGGTCATTTTCACTGTAACGACTTCCGGCGGATGGTTCACCTACTATCTGGCAATTCTGGAGCATCTGTATAAAAAAGAAGGCAAGATGAAAGATATCGTCATGAAAATCTTCTACGCAGTCCGCGCTCTGCCGGGCGTACTGTGGACGATCTATCTGGTAAAGACAAACAACCAGGGCTTTATCTGGACTGTCGTTGATATCACATCTGCGATCCCGACCTTCGTCAACGTAGCAGTGATCCTGATTCTCTCGAACCAGTATTTCAAACTGCTGAAAGACTACAAAGCAAGAAACTTCGGCCAGGGCACGGTAGACAAGAACGCCTGCCTGTTCTACGAAGAGAAAACGAAATAAAAAATATTCAAAAGCGAATCCAGACACGCATGAGAATGGCGTGTCTGAATTTGTATATTGCGCAAATGGGCAGAAAAGAATAGAATCAAATTTAGATGACAGTAGGAGGATAATGATATGAAAACAATTTACAAAAACGGAGCTGTCTACACCGGAAAATTGCCGCTTGTCGAAGCGTTTGCAGTAGAAGACGGCAAATTTGTTTTCGCCGGAAGCAGCGCAGAGGCAGATGCCCTTGCAGCAGCCGGCGACAAAGTTGTAGACCTCGGCGGAAAATTCGTCTGCAGCGGTTTTAACGACAGCCATATGCACCTTTTAAATTACGGAAGCTCCCTGCTGAAAGCGCAGCTTGCCGCACATACCGAAAGCCTGGAAGATATGCTCGCCTGCCTCGACACCTTCCAGAAAGAGCATCCGCGAAAAGACGGCGCATGGCTGATGGGCCGCGGCTGGAATCAGGATTACTTCACGGACGTGGACCGCATGCCGAACCGCTACGATCTTGACCGCGTATCAACCGAAGTTCCGATCTGCGCGACGAGAGCGTGCGGCCACTGCCTCGTAGTCAACAGCAAAGCGCTGGAACTCCTCGGTGTCACAGCAGATACCCCGCAGCCGGAGGGCGGAGAGATCGGTATGGAAAACGGTGAGCCGGACGGAAGATTCTTCGACAATGCAATGGAACCGGTTTACGACAGCATTCCGGTGCCGAGCAAAGAGGAAATCAAAGATATGATCCGAAGCGCCTGCAAAGCCCTGAACAGCTACGGCGTCACCAGCAGCCAGAGTGATGATTACTGCGTTTACCGCGCCGTTCCGTGGCAGACCGTCAATGAGGCATACAAAGAACTCGAGGAGTCCGGCGAGCTGACCGTCCGCGTTTACGAGCAGAGCAACTTTACCGATCTGGAATCCTTAAAAGGTTTCGTTGAGGCTGGAAATGTGACCGGCGTCGGCACAGAACGCTTTAAAATCGGACCGCTGAAAATGCTCGGCGACGGCGCACTCGGTGCGAGAACAGCATTCCTCAGTCGCCCATACGCAGACGACCCGTCCACCTGCGGAATCCCGGTATTCACCCAGGAAACCATGGATGAGATGATCGGCTACGCCAATGCACACGGCATGCAGGCTGCAGTTCACACGATCGGTGATGCGTGCCTCGACCGCGTGTTAAGTGCCTATGAAAAAGCCCTTGCTGAAAACCCGAGAGAAGATCACCGCCACGGCATCGTGCACTGCCAGATCACAAGAGCCGATCAGCTTGAAAAAATCGCGAAAATGCATCTTCACGTTTACGCACAGAGCATCTTCCTCGATTACGATAACCATATCGTAGAGGAGCGCGTCGGCAAAGAGCTTGCGAGCACAAGCTACAGCTGGAAGACGCTGATGAACAACGGCGTCTCCGTCAGCAACGGAACTGACTGCCCGGTAGAGCTGCCGGATGCCCTCGCCTGCATGCAGTGCGCTGTCACAAGAACAACGCTGCGCGACCACGTCGGCCCGTACCTGCCGGATCAGAAATTCACCGTACAGGAAGCACTCGACAGTTACACGATCCGCAGCGCCGAGGCAAGTTTCGAGGAGAACGTGAAAGGCCAGATCGCAGAAGGTATGATGGCAGACTTCGTCGTACTGGGTCAGAATCCGTTTGAGGTGGATGAGAGCACGATCAAAGACATTCCGGTGTGCCGGACGTATCTTGCTGGTGAACTGGTATATGAAGCATAAAGATATAACTCAAATGAGTGATAAATGTCAAATGAAAATTCATACAATGAAGGGAAAAACGTGAAATAAGATAACCTGGAAATAGTATGGAACAAAGGCAGAAACAGAGGAGAACCTCCTGCGGCGATGAACGGTCGCAGGAGGTTCTTTTTTGATCCTGATAGGACCATACGGTCGTAAAAGAATCGAACAAATGGTTGCATAAAAGGACGGGAATGTGCTATGATAAAGGAAATTTTACGAAAGGAAAAAACAGACAAATGCTTGGAAGAACACATTTTTTTATTGGAACAGCAGCGGCACTTGCTGTTTTACAGCCGCAGACGGTTCCCGCGCTTGTGGCCGGTGCCGGGGCTGCCGCGATCGGCGGTTTGATCAGTGACATTGATGTCGGCACTTCACAGGCGCACCGCGATGCCGATAAGATCATTACGGCAACAGTTGCAGTTGCGGTGCTCACAATTCTTGCGGAGTATAAACTGAATCTTGGAATTTACCGCCGCCTCACAAGCGACAGCAGCGTGCTGCGTCTCCTCGCCGGAACGGCAGCATTTTTGCTGATCTGCGCCTATGGGAAACAGCAGCCGCACCGCTCCTTCATGCATTCATTTGCGGCGCTGGCATTGCTGACGGCGTGCGTGGACATCATCTACCCGGATGCGTCCGCTTATTTTGCCGTGGGCTTTCTGTCCCATCTGGTGCTCGATTTTTTCAACCGGAAACCGGAAAAGCTGTTCTGGCCCTGGAAGAAGGGATTCTGCCTCGGATTCTGCTCAGCACGGGGACTTGTGAACCGCGCACTGCTCGGGTGCGGCATGGTATCTCTTGCTGTAGTACTGGTGCTCTCGGCGCCTGCAGGGCGGCTGATGGCTAAAATCATGCGGGCAATTTACGGATGAGATGGGATTGACAAAAAGATAACAAGACAAAAGAAGAAAAAGCAGGAATTTTTCGGTGTTAAAGTTAATATTTTATACATTTTATAGTAGGATTTTTGATTAAAATGATGTAAAATAGAAAACAGAAATCCGGCGTCCGTAATTGTTTTTGAAATGAACGAACAGGGAACCGCCGGCCCGTTACCGCAGCCGATTGCGGAGCGCAGCGCAACCGACAACAGAGATTAGAGCACAACAGGCAATACAGGAGTTAGTATGAACGAAGAAATGAAAAACCAAACAGAACAGTTACCGCTTTTAAAAGTACACATGATGGGAAGTTTTTTCCTGGAGTACGGCGACCAGCCGATTTCCTTCCGGAAAACAATGGCAACAAAATCGATGAGACTTCTGCAGATTTTCCTCTATAACAAGGACAATGGAATTTCCAGAGGAAGACTGTTGGAGAGCACATACGGAAGAGAAGATGTGGCGGACGCGGCAAACAGCCTGCGTGTCGGCGTACATCGCCTGAAAAGAAGCCTTGTCGAGGCAGGACTTCCGCAGTTTGAGTACATTTATACACAGAAAGGCGTTTACCACTGGACCAGCCCGATGCCGGTCGAGGTAGATGCGATTGATATCAAAAATAAGATCCTGGAAGCAGGAAAAGAGACGGACGAGAAAGCGCGCATGGATCAGATGATCGAAGCACTGGAGCTGTACACCGGAGAGTTCCTTGCAGATTTCGGCGAGGAAGAGTGGGTACAGGCGGAGCGTGCGCAGCTGAAAAAAGTATATTCCGATGCACTGAAAGAAGTAAGTGAGTATCTTCTGAAAAACGAGGAGTTCGATGAGCTGCAGAAACTGACTTCTGTTGCTTCCGAACTGTATCCGTTCGACGAGTGGCAGGCAGTCCAGATGCAGGCGCTGATCGGCCTGGAGAGATACAAAGAGGCCATGAAACTGTACGAGCAGACCTCGAAACATTACTTTGAAGAGCTTGGCGTTACACCGAGCGAGAAACTGGTGGAGCAGTACCGCTATCTGGGAAGCCGCATGGGCAGCAGGCACCGCGTGATCGAAGAGGTACAGGCAGATCTTCAGGAGAGCCCGGGAGAAAAGGGCGGAGCATTCTTATGTTCCCTCGCCGGATTCCGTGACTGCTACCGACTTGTTTACCGTATGTCCGAGCTGAACGGACAGATGCCGTGGCTGATGCTGTGCACCATTACAGACGGAAAAGGTTACCCGGCAAAAGGCGGTCCGCGCCTTGACCGTATGTCCGAAAAGCTGCTTGAGGTAATGAAACGCAGCCTGCGTCATTCCGATTTCTTTGCAAAATACAGCCCGTCCCAGTATGTGATTCTGCTGCAGGGCGGCAACCAGAGAGGATGCGAACTCGTCTACAAGAGAATCAGCGAGCGCTTCTCCGAGGAGAAAAAAGGCTGGGCAAAGAATCTGAAATACAGTGCACTGCCGGCAATTCAGACCGAAAAAGAGCTTGAGTTCTTAGAAGGAGACGATGTTTTATGATTCGCGTACAGCTGCCTGGAAGATTCCGCATGTACGATGAAACACGCTGCCTCAACGAGGAAGCGATTCATTCTCCGATGATCACAAAGCTGCTGGTTTATATGATCTGCAACAAAAACCATATCGTAACACTGGAACAGTTAACCGAAGCACTCTGGACGGATGAGAAGAGTGAAAATCCGTACGGAGCACTGAAAAATATAATGTACCGTCTGCGCGGAACGCTGCGGAAGGTATGGCCGGTTAAGAGAGGATCATGCCTGCTATATGAAGGCTGTCATGGAACTGACGAAAAGCCTGGAGCACCGCAGACCGCAAAGGAAAAGTACAGGTTCTCAGTGATCTAAAAGAGCTTTATCAGGAACCAAGAGAATTAGAAAAAATAAATTAATTTTTAAGTTGACAGCAGACTAAACAAATGGTAACTTTAAGCTGTGATGAAACGAGCTTAAATCCAGAAAAAGTCTGCTGTCTTAAGTTAAATAAAGTACAACAGACAGGGAGGATAACAAACATGAGTTACAGAGAAGTATATGAAAAATGGTGCAATGATCCATATTTTGATGAGGCATCCAGAGAAGAGCTGAAAGCACTCGAAGGAAATGAGGCAGAAATCGAAGACCGTTTCTACCGTCAGCTTGAGTTCGGTACCGGCGGACTCCGCGGTGTCATCGGAGCGGGTACCAACCGCATGAACATCTACACAGTACGCCAGGCAACCCAGGGCCTTGCCAACTACATCATTTCCCAGAACGGACAGGAAAAAGGCGTAGCCATCGCACACGATTCCAGAAGAATGTCTCCGGAATTCGCACGCGAAGCAGCACTCTGCCTGAATGCAAACGGAATCAAAACGTATCTGTTCGAGTCCCTGCGTCCGACACCGGAGCTTTCTTTTGCTGTCCGTGAATTCGGCTGCATTTCCGGTATCGTCATTACCGCAAGCCACAACCCGAGAGAGTACAACGGATACAAAGTATACTGGGAGGACGGCGCACAGATTACACCGCCGCACGACAAAAACATCCTCGCAGAGGTAGCAAAAGTAACCGAGTTTTCTGCCGTTAAAACGATGGAAGAAGATGATGCAAGAGCAGAAGGCCTGTTCCAGGTCATCGGAACCGATTTTGATGACCGTTACGTCGCAAAATTAAAAGAGCAGAGCATTCATCCGGAAATCATCAAAGATGCGGCAAAAGATATGAAGATCGTCTACACACCGCTTCACGGAACCGGAAATGTGCCGGTACGCCGCGTTCTGCGCGAGCTTGGCTTTAATCAGGTTTACGTTGTAAAAGAGCAGAAAATGCCGGACGGAAACTTCCCGACGGTGGCTTACCCGAACCCGGAAGACGAGAAAGCATGGACACTGGCGCTGAAACTGGCAAAAGAAGTAGACGCTGACATCATCCTTGCAACCGACCCTGACGCAGATCGTCTCGGCGTTTATGCAAAAGACAGCAAGACCGGCGAGTACGTAAGCTTCACCGGAAACATGTCCGGTATGCTGATCGCAGAGTATATTCTGCGTGAGCGCACCAAGAACGGAACCATGC
>NZ_CDRRUH010000053.1:0-23704 GCF_977045365.1 Fusicatenibacter sp. | reverse complement strand
GGTTCTCCTCATCGGACCACTCCAGAAGCGGGAACTCGGTAATCCATACGAAACGGTACTCGTTCTTGTCGAGCAGTCCCATCTGCTCTGCCAGTTCCAGACGAAGTGCGCCAAGAACGTTCCAAACGATCTTGTTGCGGTCTGCTGCGAAGAGAAGAAGGTCTCCTGCCTGTCCGTCCATGGCTTTGATGAGAGCTTCCAGCTGCTCCTCGGTCATAAATTTGGAGAAGGAAGATTTCCAGCTGCCGTCCTCATGGATTGCAATGTAGGCAAGACCTTTTGCTCCATATCCTTTCGCAAACTCAACGAGCTTGTCGATTTTCTTTCTCGGCATTGCGCCCTGTCCCTTTGCGTTGATACCGCGGACAGAACCGCCGTTTTCGAGTGCGCCTTTAAATACAACGAACTCGGTATCTTTTACGGTCTCGGAAACATCAACCAGCTCCATACCGAAACGCAGGTCCGGTTTGTCGGAACCGAAACGGTTCATAGCCTCTTTCCAGGTCATTCTCTGGATCGGGAGCTGTACCTCAACGCCGAGCACCTCTTTGAACAGGTGTGCCAGCAGTCTCTCATTGACATCGATAACATCATCTACATCAACGAAAGCAAGCTCCATATCGATCTGGGTGAACTCCGGCTGACGGTCGGCACGCAGGTCCTCGTCACGGAAACATTTTACGATCTGGATATAACGGTCATAGCCGGAGCACATCAGAAGCTGTTTGAACAGCTGCGGAGACTGCGGCAGTGCGTAGAAGCTGCCCGGATGAACACGGCTCGGTACCAGGTAATCTCTGGCGCCTTCCGGTGTAGATTTCGTCAGCATCGGAGTTTCAATCTCAAGGAAGCCTTCTTTGGACATGAACTCACGGGTGAGCATTGCCACTTTGCTTCTCATGATCAGGTTTCTCTGGATGTCCGGGCGGCGCAGATCCAGGTAACGGTATTTCAGACGAAGTTCTTCTCTCGTCTTGGAATCCTCCTCGATCGGGAACGGCGGGGTTTCTGCCTCGGAAAGGATGCGTAAGGACTCAGCCTTTACTTCGATCTCTCCTGTTGCCAGGTTTTCATTGACAGCACCGGAGCGGGCCATTACTTCACCTTCTACGGCGATAACGAACTCGCTGCGCAGTTTTGCTGCTTTTTCAAAACCTTCCTCACTGATCGGGCCGTTCTCAAAGATGATCTGCATAATACCGCTTCTGTCACGCAGATCGACGAAAATAATTCCGCCTTTATTACGGCTCTTCTGTACCCAGCCCATCAGGGTTACTTTTTTTCCGATATCTGCTTTTGTGACTTCCGCACAGCGGCAGGTTCTCTTCAGGCCTTTCATGGATTCAGCCATTTTCTTGTTCCTCCTATTTGGAACTGCGGACACAAAGAATCTGCATCCGCAGCACATCGTTTTTTCATGCGATTACTATTATTGGATATTCCTTACATTTTGTCAACAAAAAATTCTTCGATCTCAGTGTAGCCCTCGCTGGCAAGCTGCTCTTTCTGGAATTTCTTGTTCTTCTTCATCACGGCGATGTTGATGGCCGTGCCTTCACTTCTCTCTTTTGTCGCCTGCTGAATGATCTTCTGCATTCCCTCTGCCGGCATGTTTTTCTCGATCAGGTACGCTTTTTTCTTCTGTGCGCCCGGGATCTGGTAATCTCTCTCAAGCAGAAGCATAACGATACGCTCAAATCCGATGGAGAATCCGCATGCGCAGGTCTGGTTTCCGGTGAATTTTCCGATCATTTCATCGTAGCGTCCGCCGCCTCCGACAGATCCGCCGTACTCATCCATAGCGATCTCGAAGATCGGTCCGGTGTAGTAGGACATTCCGCGCACCAGAGTCGGATCGAAAGCGATCTTGAATTCTGCGGTCTTCACGGCATTGACACTGTCGATGATGGTCTTCAGGCCGTCTGCGTACTCTTTGTCAAGGAATCCCTCGAGTTTCTCACGGCAGTACTCTACGCCTGCGGTATCCGGGGTGATCTCCTCGAACATTTTCAGGTATTTCTCTACGGACTCTTTTGCAAAGCCGGCTTCCTCGAGCTCTTTGGCAACGCCCTCAAGACCGATTTTATCCATCTTATCGAGGATAATAAATACGGTGTCATAGGACTCCTCCGGGAATCCGCTGCAGGCTGCCATTGCTTTTAAGATGCGGCGGTCGTTGATACGGATCGTGAAGTTCTTGAAGTCCAGTTTTCCAAGCAGTGTGGTGGTAGCAAGGATCAGCTCGATCTCTGCGAGGTTGGTCGGCTCGCCGAGGATATCGATATCGCACTGCATGAACTGGCGGTATCTTCCTCTCTGCGGACGGTCTGCACGCCATACATTTCCCATCTGAAGTGCTTTGAACGGGGACGGAAGCTCGTTTGCGTTGTTGGAATAGTAACGGCAGAGCGGAACGGTCAGGTCATAACGCAGGCCGCTGTCTACGAGATCGTTTTCTTTCTCAGCGGTCTCGAGTTTCAGCTTCTCTCCTCTTTTTAAGATCTTGAAAATCAGTTTCTCATTCTCGCCGCCCTGTTTACTGTTCAGGTTTTCGATGTGCTCCACGCATGGGGTCTCCATGGAGGTAAAGCCGAAGGTTCCGTAAGTTTCCTTGATCAGACGGATCACGTAGTCACGGATTGCCATTTCTTTCGGTAAAATATCTTTCATTCCGGTAACCGGTTTCTTCTTTAATGCCATTTTCTGTTTTCTCCTTTATGATTTCCTGGATCAATTCATCGACATCAGAAAGCTTGATCGCTTTCCTGCTGCCGCTGTGGATCACTCTCTGAAATGCCAGGAACATTTTCAGATCAAAATTCTTGACTTCTTCTGTCATAAGCTCCATCGCCTGTTCCCGCGTAAACGCACTCCGGTACGGGCGGTCGGAGGTCAGCGCGCAGTACACATCACAGATGCGTAAGATACGCGCCCCAAACGGAATCTTTTCTCCCGCCAGATTGGCCGGATACCCGGTTCCGTCATAATTTTCATGGTGATACAGAATACTCTCCAGCACAAAACCGGAGTAGCCGCGTCCCTGAAGGAGCTCATAGCCCAGTGTGGAATGGGTCCGCACAAAGCGCATCTCCTCGACGACGAG
Source organism: Fusicatenibacter sp. (assembly GCF_977045365.1). Taxonomy (NCBI): domain Bacteria; kingdom Bacillati; phylum Bacillota; class Clostridia; order Lachnospirales; family Lachnospiraceae; genus Fusicatenibacter; species Fusicatenibacter sp. The sequence continues at coordinate 20,601 of NZ_CDRRUH010000053.1, read as the reverse complement.
CGTATCCTGTTCTTCTACGTAATTCTCCAGTACAATCTTTCCGATATCGTGGAGAACGCCCGCTTTTGCAAGCTCATAGCAGATTTCTTTCTCATACCCCAGTTCCCGCGCAAGATCGTAAGCTAAATTGCTCACTTCCATCCCATGGATGAGCTGCTCAGTCAGGGTATAGCGCAGCATGTGAAGCTGCTGACTGGAATTTTCTTTCATTTTGGCAGATACTTCTCCATTCCGATACGCTTTCTCTCGATCATTTCATCGATACGCTCCACGTAGTTTTTCAGATCCTTCACGTTCTCCACCCGCTCAATGCGCTCTCCGTGTTCAAACACGAATTTCGTGGACGCTCCGGCTCCCGCAGCCAGAATGGACTGTTTTTCCTCCATAATGAGGATGTTGTAGATGCCTGCTTTTCCTTCGCGGGAGTAGCCGACATTCTCAAAGTTACCCGCCATATTTTTCTGGCGGTACATGTAATACGGTCCCATCTCCATGCGGTGTGCGCTGTCCATCGTCATTTTCATGATCTCGGCAGAGTTTTCAAACGAGATCTCCTGATATTTGTCTTTGAACAGGTTGAGTCTCGTTGCACGCTTTAACGCAAGGGAATGGACGGTCAGGGAATCCGGATTCAGCGCTTCCACTTTTTCCAGCGTATACGCCACTTTTTCCTTGTCCTCGCCCGGCAGACCGACGATCAGATCCATGTTGATGTTGTCAAATCCAAGGGAACGCGCCATGCGGAACTTCTCTTCGATCTCCTCCACGGTATGGTGGCGTCCGATCAGATCCAGCGTTTCCTGGTTCATGGTCTGTGGATTGATCGAAATACGGGTGACCGGAAATTTGCGGATGGCTTTTAAGACCTCCTCACTGATCGTATCCGGCCGTCCTGCCTCCACGGTGAACTCCTGCACCTGCTCCATCGGGAAGAGCTCTGTCACTTTCGTGAGCAGGCGCTCCATCTGTGCCGCATTCAGCGTGGTCGGCGTACCGCCTCCGATGTAGATCGTATCAAGGGTGTAATCCTTCATGTTCTCACTGATAAAGGTCAGTTCTTTGATCAGTGCATCGAGATACGGATCTACCATATGCTCCCAGCGGCTTAAGACATGGGAGCCGAAGGAACAGTACAGGCAGATGCTCGGACAGAACGGGATGCCGATGTACAGGCTGTAACCGTGTTCGTAGTCGATCGTCTTTAAAATGTCCTTCTCCCGGTTGGCAATCGTGATGGCGAGTGCCGTCTTTTCCGGACTGGTGTAGTAGGTTTCGCGCATATATTTTGCGATTTCTACATTCTTCTTTCCCTCTTCAAGCATCTTCATCGGAATTTTTGTCGGCCGGATGCCGGTGAGGTCGCCCCACGGAAGTTCTTTGCCGCTCACCTCGGAAAGTGTGCGGTATACCATCCGTTTCAGGACATTTTTCGTTTCATGGCGGTCTTTTTCATATTCCACCGCCTCACACTGCGAAGCGAGCGTCTCATGTTTCCCGTCTGCAATCGAAAAACAGATCTGATCCGCCTCGTATGTGATCGTATCATAATATGCAAATTCCCCGTCCGGCTCCCCATCCTCCTCGTACCATGAGGTAATCTCACAGCCTGGATAGAATGCCTTGATCAGGGAATACACATCGTATTCAAAATCTTTTCTGTTAAAACAAAGGCTGATATTAAGCAAGGGGATTGTACCTCTTTTCATGTTCAATCGTAGTTTCATCGTTGTGCCCCGGATACACGGCCACATCCCCGGGAAGCTCTTTTAACAGGCGCTTGACCGACGCGATCAGCTCTCTGCCGGAGGATGTCGGGAAGTCGTATCTTCCGTAGGACTCGCAGAACAGCGTATCGCCGGAAAAGAGTGCCTTTTCTGCCGGGATATAGTAGCAGACACCGCCTGCCGTGTGGCCCGGTGTCGCAAGGACGTGGATTTCAAAATCCGCGAGATGCAGAACATCGCCCTCTTTTACGGTTTTGTCCGCCTGCATCGTGTACGGTTTGCTCCAGAGCCCGGAAAGATTTTCCTTTGGATCCCCCAGCAGGTGCTGCTCTTTTTCATGGACATAGACCGGGATATGGTATTTTTTCCGCAGCGCATCCGCTGCCAGCATATGGTCGAAATGGCCATGGGTCAGCAGAATGGCCTCCGGGTCGCCGTCGATCTCGTCGATCTGGCGTTCAATCTCCAACGGCGAATCGCCCGGGTCCACGATCAGCACCTTCTGGCTGTCCGGATTTTCCACAACGTAGCAGTTGGTCGAGAGCATTCCAAGTGCCCGGTAATTTACCTTTATCATACGCTTTTCTCCTTTTTATCCTCTCGATCTCTGAATATCGATCACGCTCTCCACCTGGCGCACCTTCTCGATGATGCTGTTCAGCTCTTCGTTGTTGTGCACGTCGAACGTCACATCGATGGAAGCCGTTCCCTGCTTGCTCGTTCTCACGTTCATCGCCGCAAGGTCGATCTTCCGCTCGGTAAAGATCTTGGAGATATCCACCAGAAGACCGGTACGGTTGTTTGCGTAAACGCTGATCTCCACGGTATAGAGAGAGCCGCCGTTGTCCTCTGCCTGCCATTCAGCATCAATGAGGCGCGCCCGCTCGGATTCCGGCAGATTCAGGACATTGACACAGTCGGTGCGGTGGATTGTCACGCCGCGTCCTCTTGTGACAAAGCCCACGATCTCATCGCCCGGGATCGGATTGCAGCATTTGGAGAAGCGAACTGCCACATCGTGGATACCGCGCACGACGATGCCGCCCTTGCTCTTTCCAACCGGCAGAACTTTCTCTCCGGATGCCGCCTCGAGCACCTGCTCGTCGGTGATCTCTTTTTTATGCTGCTTTTCGTACGTCTCAATCAGCTTGTTGAGGACCTGGCCCTCTTTTAAGCCGCCGTGGCCGATGGCTGCAAGAACGGAATCCCAGTCGCGGAAGCCGTACTTTCTCATGACAGCCTCTTCGTACATCGGTTTCGTATAGATTCCAAGGTTTTTGCCCTTCAGCTTTGCATAGTTGGTGAGCATTTCCTTGCCTTTGACGATGTTGTCCGTCTTGTTCTGCTGGCGGAACCACTGGTTGATGCGGCTCTTTGCCTGGGAACTCTTCGCAATTTTCAGCCAGTCGCGGCTCGGTCCCTTGGAGTTCTGCGAGGTGATGATCTCGACGCGGTCTCCGTTGTGAAGTTCCGTCTCGATCGGCACGAGTTTTCCGTTGACCCTCGCTCCGACCATCTTGTTGCCGACCGCACTGTGGACGGAATAAGCAAAGTCGATGGCACAGGAGCCGACCGGAAGCGTTTTGACATCGCCCGCCGGGCTGAAACAGTAAACATTGTCGGCAAACAGGTCGAGATCGCTCTTTAAGAGGTTCATGAACTCATGATTGTCCGCCATGTCCTGCTGCCACTCCAGAATCTGGCGCAGCCAGGTCAGTTTTTCCTCTTCCTGCTCCGGTCCCGGTTTCTTGCCGTCGGAGGCCTCTTTGTATTTCCAGTGTGCAGCGATACCGTATTCTGCAATCCGGTGCATCTCATAAGTACGGATCTGAATCTCAAACGGCTGTCCGTTCGGTCCGATCAGGGTTGTATGCAGGGACTGGTAACGGTTTGGCTTCGGCATCGCAATGTAATCTTTGAAACGGCCCGGGATCGGCGTGTACATTTCATGGATGACACCGAGCGCTGCATAGCAGTCTTTGACGGATTCCACGATGATGCGGACCGCAAAAAGGTCATAGATCTGATCCAGCGTCTTGTGCTGGTTGACCATCTTTTTGTAGATGCTGAAAAAGTGCTTGATTCGTCCGTTGACGTCTGCCTCAATGCCGGCCTGGTGGATATGACGGGTCACCTCTTTTACGATCGCATCGACAAACTCCTGCCGCTGCTCCCGTTTCATGCTGACCTTCTGCACCAGTTCATAGTACGCATCCGGCTCCAGATATTTCAGAGAAAGGTCATCGAGTTCGACCTTGATCTTGGAAATACCGAGGCGCTGTGCGATCGGGGCATAGATATCCATCGTCTCACGCGCTTTTTTCTTCTGCGTCTCCGGCGACCAGTACTGTGCGGTCCGCATGTTGTGCAGACGGTCCGCCAGTTTTACCAGAATAACGCGGATATCCTTTGCCATCGCAAGGAACATCTTTCTCAGGTTTTCTGCCTGCTCCTCGACCTTATCCGCAGAATATTTCAGCTGTGCCAGCTTTGTGACACCGCTTACAATCAGGGACACCTCCGGGCCGAACTCCTCGGTCAGCTCTTCTTCGGTCATGACGGTATCTTCGACAACGTCGTGCAGAAGGCCTGCCGCGATCGACTCCTTGTCGAGCTCCAGATCTGCCAGGATAATTGCCACACAGAGCGGATGGATGATGTACGGTTCCCCGCTCTTTCTTTTCTGGTCCTTATGTGCATCCGCTGCCACGCGGTATGCTTTTTCGATCAGGGAAATATCGTCCGATGGATGATATTTTTTCACAGAAGCGATTAATTCCCCGTATAATTCCTCCGGACTTGTAAAATCGTCCGTCTTGCGGATTCTGGCTTCTGCTGCCGCCACATCCTTTTTTAATTCTTCTTCACTGATTCTTTTCTCTTCTTCCATATGTATCCCTCCGCTCTTATGATATCCCCTGCGCTTCTTGGATACGTTATTTGCCATCGTAACGGATGACAGATTTTACATCATATTTTGCCAGTTTTTCGCGTCCTTTTAAGCCGGCAAGCTCCATCAGGAACACGATTCTGGTTACTTCGCCGCCGAGGCGCTCGATCATTTTTGCACAGGCCTCCACGGTACCGCCGGTTGCAATCAGGTCATCGATGATGACTACCTTCTGGCCCGGTTTGATGGAGTCTTTGTGCATCTCGATCGTTGCGCTGCCGTACTCCAGATCATAACTCTCCTCAATGGTCTCCAGAGGAAGTTTTCCTTTTTTACGGATCGGCACGAACGGTTTGTGCAGATTGTAGGCGATCGGCATACCGAAAATGAAGCCGCGGGACTCGGTTCCGCAGATTACATCACAGTCTACTTCTTCTACAAAATGCTGCATCTCATCTATGGCAAGCTGCAGTCCGTCTGCGTCCTGCAGGATACTCGTTACATCTCTGAAAATAATACCCGGTTCCGGGAAATCCGGAATACTTCTTACGTAATCCTCTACCTTTTTCATAAAATATTCCTCCGTTTCGTCAGGGTTTGACAATTCACCTTACAGTATAGCATCAATATTCTTCTGCGTCAATTTTGTTTCCGATAGAAAACAGAGCCAAAATCCAGGGGATTCTTGGCTTTTTTGCATCTTTAAAAGTAACTCTGAATATTGATCTGTAATTTGTCGCGTCCGTTCCACGTATCGATCGACGGATAGTACGCTGCCGAGAGGGTCGGATGTGCATCCACGTATGCGGCGAACGCTTCTCCCTCGCCGAAATAGACACCATCCATCTGGTATCCGCCCGCGTCGGCAAGCTGCACTTTCACCACATTTCTATTCTTTCCAAAAATGCGGTAATTTAATACAGTCAGTCCTTTCTGTGCGAACAGCGGTTTCGTGTTGCCTTTTCCGAACGGCTCCAAGAGACTTAACTGGCGGATCAGATTTTTGGTGATGTAGGTGATCGGCATCGGCACATCGATCACGACTTTTTCGACAAAATCCTCTTCCGTCAGCGTGGAATTATCGTTCAGTGCCCGGCGGAACGGTTCGATCATCTCCTCTCCTGCGAGGGAAAGGCCCGCCGCCATCGGGTGGCCGCCGAATTTCGTTATCAGTTCTTTGCATTTGCAGAGCTCCTCATACATCGAATACGCTTCGATCGAGCGGCCGGAGCCCTTGACGCCCTCCTCACTTCTGGTGAGTACGAAGGATGGTTTGTGGAAGTGCTCCCGCAGGCGACCTGCGATAATTCCGGCAAGGCTCTCGTGGCAGTCCGGCAGATAGACGACGAGGACTTTGTCGTTCTGCAGCGGGGAGGTTTCCACGAGCTCGATTGCTTTCGCCTCACCCTGGCGCGTCAGCTCTTTGCGGCTCTCATTCAGGTCTTTTAAGTCCCCGGCAAGCTTTGCTGCCTCTTCCCGCGTCTGTGCACAGAGCAGCTTCAGCGAATGCTCCGCCGTGTCAAGCCGTCCCGATGCATTGATGCACGGGCCGAGAACGAAGCCGATGTGATACGGTGTCACATTTTCCGCCTCGATGCCCTGCGCACGGATCAGCTCCTGCAGGCCGAGGTTCTGCGTTTTATGGAGCGCCCGAAGGCCGGCTTTTACAAGAATCCGGTTTTCTCCCTGCAGATCCATCACATCACCGATCGTCGCAATGGCGACAAATTCCAGAAAGCGGAAGCTGTGCTCCTTTGGAAGACCTGCTTTCGCCTCCATCGTCTGGATCAGTTTCCATGCGACGGCCGCACCGCAGAGGCCCGGAAATGGATAGGAACAGTCTTTCTGTTTCGGATTGACAACCGCGTCCGCCGGCGGCAGGATGTAGCGGCGTTCTCCGTTTTCATCCTCCTCAAACGGAACCTCGTGGTGGTCCGTCACGACAACCGTCATGCCGAGCTCTTTTGCCAGACGGATCTGGCTGCCCGCTGCGATGCCGTTGTCGCAGGTGACGATCGTGTCCCGCCCCTCATCCGCGGCAAACTGCACAAGATGCTCATTTAAGCCGTATCCGTCTGCAATCCGGTCCGGGATACGCACATCCACATCGGCACCGAGATCTTTTAAGCCGGTCAGCAGAATATACGTTGCGGTAACGCCGTCAATATCGTAATCGCCGATAATGCGGATCGGCTTTTTCTCCCGGATTTTTTCTGCGATCAGATCTGCCGCGCGCTCCATATCCTTCATCAACAGCGGATCATGGAGCTGTTCAAGATCTCCGAAGAGATACTCTTCAATCTCTTTTTCCCCTGTCACATCCCGGTTCCGGATCAGGCGGGCGATGACGGGATCAATGCCGAACCGGTCCGCAATCGCCTGGAAATCGGCGCGTTTTGCCGAAACTACCCAGCGTTCTTTCTTCATATGTTCTCCTCTTTCCTGTTAGCAGGAAACGCCGGACTTTTCCGGTCCGGCGTTTCTCTTTTTATGGTTTTTGCTGCTTTTATTTATTTTTTGTCTTATTCTGTACTGCTTTGGACGGCACATATTTGTTTTTTCCAACGTGCTTCATCACATACCACAGGGCACCTGTGATGCAGACAGAAGTGTAAGCTCCGCATACGATACCAACCATCAGAGGTGCTGCAAAGTCGCGGATGGAAGAAACTCCCATCACGAACAGAACAAAGATGGTGATAAAGGTGGTGAGGGAACTGTAAATGCTTCGGGTCAGGGTGCCCGTGATGCAGCGGTCAACCAGGGACTCGATCGGCTCTCTCTTTAACTCCGGCAGATTCTCACGGATACGGTCGAAGATGACGATCGTACTGTTGATGGAATAGCCGAGGATCGTCAGCATACACGCGATAAAGGTGCTGCCGACCGAAATACGGGATACCACATAGAATCCGAATACAATGGCGATATCGTGCATCAGTGCAAGGATGGCACTCGATGCGAAGCGGATGTCGCGGAAACGGATCCAGATGTACAGCAGCATGCAGACTACAGCGATGATAACTGCTTTCATCGCATTCTGGCTCATCTCTTTACTTACAGTAGAAGAAATGTTGTCGAAAGTGATTTCAGAAGTATCGACACCGAAATTGTCTGCCATTGCCTGGTAAACCTGCTCACGCTCTTCCAGAGTCAGAGAACGTGTTTTGATGATGACATTGTTGCCTCCGACAACCTTTGTCATCTGAATATTGGAATCTTTTGTCACGCCTTCCACAACCGGCTCTACCTCTTTGTCCAGCTCTTCGATGGAGTAATCCTCGTTGAACGGAACGTTGATGGAAGTACCGCCCTTGAAGTCAAGGCCGAAGTTCAGTGCGCTTCCCTTTGTCTGATGCATGAAAATCATGCTGGCCGGAACGGCAAGCAGCAGAATGCAGGAGATCGTGAAGAAGATCTTTCTCTTTTCCACAAATGGAAATCCCTTGCGCTCTTTCTTGGTTCCGTAGTATTTCGCATCCTTCAGTCCCATACCGTACAGGCTGTTGACCAGCAGTCTGGAAACAACCATGGCGCTGAACATGGAAAGAACAATACCAAGAGCAAGTGTCATGGCGAATCCGCGGACACTTCCGCTCGCAAGCGCATACAGAACAGCTGCTGCAATCAGGGTCGTCACGTTTCCGTCCAGGATGGCAGAAGCTGCCTTCTTGAATCCGTCGCGGATTGCCGCATGAACCGTCTTTCCGGCACCGATCTCCTCCTCGATACGGGCATAAATGATAACGTTCGCATCGACCGCCATACCGATCGACAGGATAACACCTGCGATACCAGGCAGGGTCAATGTCAGGTCAAATGCATTTAAAGCAATCAGATTCAGCTCAACATAGATGAGCAGTGCCCATCCGGCAGCAATACCAGGCAGGCGATATACGATTGCAAGGAAAAGGATAATCAGTACAATGCCGATCGCTCCCGCTTTTACGCTGGTGGAAACAGCTGCTGATCCAAGCTGTGCTCCAACGACGCTGGAGTTGATCTCCTCAAGTTTCAGGGAAAGGGAACCGATACGGAGGGTGGATGCCAGGCTGGTTGCTTCATCCCAGTCCATGTTTCCGCCGGAGATGACTGCAGTACCATCGGAAATCACAGCGTTTACACTCGGTACACTGACGAATTTTTCATCATAGTAGATACCGATGCTCTTTCCTGCGCTGTAGGCTTCCTGGGTTGCGTCTGCAAATTTCTGTTTTCCTTCGTCGGTCATTTTCAGCTGAACGACGCTCTCGGTTGCTTTTGTGGTGGAGTTCTGCTGATGCATGGCTTCTGCGCTCTCCACATCTTTACCGGTCAGAACGACGGAGCCGTCCTCCTCGAGCTCTTCGATAGTTTTTCCGTTCAGAACGTACTCGCCGGTCGAGCTGTCGTAGGTGTAGTTTTCTGTTCCGTCATCGTTGGTCTGTTTGATGAAATACAGGCTTCCCGGTTTACCCATCTCTTCCAGAATGGTGGTTGCATCGGTTGCACCCGGGATTTCAATGGTGATACGGTTGTCGCCCTGCAGATAGACCTGTGCCTCTTCGCTGTACTGCTGCGCACGCTGTTCCAGCTTGTAGCGGGTATCTGACATTTCTTCGTCTGTCGGGTTGTCCTTTACGGCCTGATAGGTAATGCTGACACCGCCGGACAGATCCAGACCCAGGTTGATATTCTTCATCGAACCGGTTCCGGTAGGACCCCATCCTTTGATCATCGTCCATCCAAGAAGCACTGTTACAATGGCTGCCAGGACGAGTGCGATGATACTCTGTTTCTTCTTCATCATGTCGCGATTTTCCTCTTTTCTTTAATCTTCGGCCAGAGCTGCCTTTATCATCAATGCACACTCGATCCGTTTCTGCTGCATCTTGCATCCGATCTCGTAAACATCGTTGATCTTACCTGTGAAATTGTAGGAGTTTGCCGCGCATCCGCCGCTGCAGTAGAACCGTGCAAAGCACTGGCTGCACTCCTTCTTGGAATAAACGTTGCATTTTTTGAATTCGTTGACAGTTTCTGTCTTTTTCACGCCTTCGTAAACATTTCCGAGGCAGAAATCTTCCTGTCCTACGAACTGGTGGCACGGATAGAAATCGCCCCACGGTGTTACCGCAAGGTACTCGGTTCCGGAACCGCAGCCGGAAAGACGTTTATAAACACATGGTCCGCCGGTCAGATCGATCATAAAGTGGAAGAAATTGAAGCCTCTTCCTTCTTTTTCTCTCTTGATCATCTCTCTTGCCAGAATGTCGTACTGTTCGAAAATCACTGGAAGGTCTTCCTCGCGGATCGCATAGTCCTCGGTCGGAGGCGCTACAACAGGCTCCACCGAGATCTGTTTGAAGCCGAGGTCTGCCAGATGGAGGACGTCGGCAGCAAAGTCTGTGTTGTAATGCGTGAAGGTTCCGCGCACATAGTATTTGTCCTGATGACGAAGCTCAGCGAATTTCTGGAATTTCGGCACGATCAGATCGTAGCTTCCGGCACCTTTGCGGAACGGACGCATGTGATCGTGAACTTCTTTTCTTCCGTCAATACTTAATACGACGTTGCCCATCTCTTTATTGCAGAACTCCATGACCTCGTCGTTTAAGAGAACACCGTTGGTGGTCAGGGTGAAACGGAAGTTCTTGTTATGTAACTTCTCCTGTTCTCTTCCGTAGGCTACGAGCTGTTTTACAACATCCCAGTTCATCAGCGGTTCACCGCCGAAGAAATCTACCTCGAGGTTTCTTCTGCTGCCGGAGTTTGCGATCAGGAAATCAAGCGCTTTTTTGCCGACTTCCAGGGACATCAGTGCACGTCTTCCGTGATACTCGCCCTCTTCTGCGAAGCAGTAACGACAGGCAAGGTTGCAGTCGTGTGCAATGTGGAGGCAGAGTGCTTTTACGACGGTCGGACGGTTGGAAAACTGATCAATTGCGTTTTCGTAGATGTCTTTTGTAAAGAGCATGCCGTTGTCTGTAAGTTCCTGAATTTCTTCTCTGGCTTCGGTGATGTCCTGCTCGGCATATTTACTGCTAAGCGCCTCTGCTGCCTCTTCTGCATTTTTTCCTTCGTTCATGCAGGAAAGGACATCGTATACGCAGTCATCCACAACATGGACGGAGCCGCTGTTGACGTCCAGCACCATGTTGAAGCCATTGCTTTTATATAAATGTATCACTGTGGTATTCCTTTCTATAACTCTCTCTTTTTTTGATGTGCCTGGCAAAAAGAATGTTCCCAAATCCGGCGAAACCGGTTCTGGGAACACCTTTTACTCGTCCTTATGGATTACTTTTACTTATGCTCGCAGCTCTGGTTGCCTACGGTGCAAGAAGTCTTACATGCGGACTGGCAGGATGTCTGGCACTCACCGCATCCACCTTTTTTTACAGTGTTCTGTAAGCTTTTTGTATTTAAAGTTTTGATGTGTTTCATGGCACATTCCTCCTTCATTGTAGTTGACGCGCGACTTTTTTATAGTCTTCGGCCATTAGCTCTTCCCATTATAGCATAGGTTTTTCAAATTTAAAAGTCTGTTTTTTGAAAAAATGTTCTGTTTTGTCCGCTTTTATCTGCCGTGTGCCGTCATTCCGCCTGCCATTCCGCCGACGGCACAGACTGCTGCCGCCCACAGAAGTCTTCCGGCTCCGGCAAATCCGCCCGGCAGGAAGACTGCGGAGACGATGATCAGAATGGCAAAATACACGATTCCAAAGCAGATGCCCCAGAGAAACCGCCGTTTTCCCGCCATGTTTCCTGCCATTCTTCCGCCGGAAAAGCTTGATGCCAGATAGATCACCACAATGCCCGCCTGCACCCAGCTTTCCTTCCAGGAAAATTTCCAGAGCAGGAAAGACAACAGCAAAAGAAGAAGCACCGAGATCAGATAGGAAACGAGAAGAGCCTTCAGCCAGCCGATCCCGCTGCCCGCACCCACCGCCCATGTTTTCTTTTCTTCCATAAGAAAAAGCCCTCCCATACTGTAAATGTATGGAATGGCTTTTCCGGATATGCCTGTTTCTTTATTCTTCGTCAAACGGATGATTCTTTTTGAATTCCAGCCATGCAGCCATGCTCTTTGCGCGTTTTGCCTGCATCTGAAGGAATGCCATGCAGAACATAACGGCTGCAGAAAGTGCGGAGCTGATCGCCAGCGGAAGCACCATCGTCTCATCGCCGGTGTTGACCGGGATGCTGCGGATGCTTACAGTGGTCTGTGTCTTCTTCTGCGGAATCTTTGTGCTTCCGGTATTGGAATTGGAAGAGCTGTTGTTACTGCTGCTCTTCGACGGTGTGGCTGTCGGAGTCGGAGTGGATGTCTTATTCGTTCCGTAGTTGTCCGGTCCTACAAGGATCGTTCCTGCGGCACGCAGCGTACTTACGTCATCGGCTGCACTTGCTGTCATTTCACCTGCACTCAGGTTGGATTTCTGCTCTGCAGCTGCAAGCAGTTCATGCTCGCCTTCGTCCGCCGTCTCAGCTTCTGCTGTTTCCGTCTGCTCCTCTGATACAAGGCTTCTGGACAGACTTACTGCCACCGGCTGGATCAAAAGAGAGACATTGGAGATCAGATAGCCGTCTTCTGTGCTGTCCGTACCGGATGGATTGGAAATTTCATCGAAATTTTTTACGGTTTCGTTTTCTTTCTGAATTTCATCTTTTACAAGGTCATCCAGATTTTCATCCTGTTTCCACTGGTCCGATGATGCATCATTTCCCGTTCCGTTCTGGTTATCCTGGTTTGTGTCGTCCTGGTTTGTATCATCTGCTGCAGGATCGTCTTTTGCTGTATCATCCGGGGCAGGTGTCACGGTTGGATCTTCTGCCGGAGTTTCCGGATTCTCCGGATTTTCACTGTCATCGGTATTCTCGCCCGGTGCTGTCGTCGGAGTTACTTCCGGCGTTACGGTCGGTTCCGCATCCGGTGTCGGCGCTGCCGTTGGTGTATCCCCTGTATCTTCTCCGTTGTCCGCATCCGGTGTCGGAGTTGCCGTTGGTTCCTCCGCCGGCGTTACGGTCGGCTCTGCGTCCGGCGTTTCCGTCGGTTCTGCGGTTGGCTCTGCATCCGGCGTTTCCGTCGGACCCGGAGTTGGTGTTACGGTATCTTCTGCCGCATCCGGTGCCGGAGACTCGCCTGGCGCAAGCGTTGGTGTTTCCGAAACCGTTTCTTTTGCTTTTTCTGCTGCCAGAACAGCCTCATATCCGGCTTCTGTCACCACGATTTCATCTGCCGCAAAAACGGTATCTGTTACTCTTCCCCTGAAGTCTGTTTTCTGCTGTTTCTTTCGATACGTTTCCAGCTCTTTTTCATCCATGCCGACGAATACCAGATATTTTTCTGCTGCTTCCTCCGCTGCGGTTTTGCTGGTATCTGCAGCAGTGTTTTTTTCAGTTGTTTTCCCATCCGCCTGCAGTTCTGCCGCTGCAACTGCAAGAAGCTCCTGTGCTTTTTCCACGGTTTTTACTGCCGTCTCTGCCGTTGTACCGTCTGCCGTATCATCGCCGGTTTTCAGATTCACATAAACGGCTGCCCGTTTTGTCTTTGTCTCTGTACCGTTCTCCGTTCCGGAGACAGTTTCGTTCTGTACTGCGCTTTTTTCCGTTCCTGCCGATGCGCTGGCACGGAGCGGAACTGCATCGGAAAATACCAGTGTGCCCGCAAGGACAGCACCCATCACTTTCCATGCCTGTTTTTTCTTCATTGCGTTTCTCCTTATGTTCTCTTGGTCTATCTTAAAAAAATCTGTCTTTTTGTGTCATAATTTCGCATTACAGCATTATAGCACAAGAAAGAATCCCGCGCAAGGCTGAAGTCGCCTTGAAACGCGGGATTCTCATCTGCTTTTATCGCTTTTTAATTTGTTTCCATTCTCGTTGTCGTGAGCTGATCCGGGGATAAATTCAGGATTTCCATAAACTCATCACCTGTGATCGTCTCTTTCTCATACAGATATTTTGCCAGCTCGTGGAGTTTCGGCATGTTATCTTTTAAGAGCTGCTCTGCTTTGTCGTACTGTTTTCTGACTGCTGCAACAACCTTCTCATCAATCTGTGCTGCTGTCGATTCGGAGCATGCCAGGGAAGTGTCACCGCCGAGGTACTGGTTCGTTACCGTCTCAAATGCAACCATACCAAATTCCTCGTTCATACCGAAGCGGGTGATCATGGCTCTTGCCACCTTCGTTGCCTGCTCGATATCGTTCGAAGCACCTGTCGTGATGGAATGGAACACCAGATCCTCTGCCACACGGCCGCCGGTCAGGGTTGCAATTTTATTTTCCAGCTCTTCACGGCTCATCAGATTATGCTCATCTTCATCCACCTGCATCGTATAGCCGAGGGCGCCGGACGTACGCGGGATAATGGTGATCTTCGTAACTGGAGCGGAATGGCTCTGCAGTGCTGCGACGAGTGCATGGCCGACCTCGTGGTAGGAAACGATCAGTTTCTCTTTGTCGGTCATGATCTTATTCTTCTTCTGGTATCCGGCGATGACAACCTCAACGCTCTCCTCCAGATCCGCCTGGGTGACGAATTTTCTTCCATCACGGACGGCACGGAGTGCTGCCTCGTTGATCATATTGGCAAGTTCTGCACCAGAAGCACCGGATGCCATACGTGCGATCGCATTGTAATCGACATTGTCGCCCACGCGGATGTTTTTCGCATGGACTTTCAGGATTTCCTCACGGCCTTTTAAGTCAGGCAGTTCAACCGGCACACGGCGGTCGAAACGGCCCGGACGAAGAAGTGCCGGGTCCAGGGAATCCGGACGGTTCGTCGCTGCCAGAATGACAACGCCTTTCTTTCCATCGAATCCATCCATCTCGGCAAGCAGCTGGTTCAGGGTCTGCTCACGCTCGTCGTTTCCGGAGAATCCGCCGCCGTCACGTTTTTTGCCGACGGTATCGATCTCATCGATAAAGACGATACACGGTGCTTTCTCATTTGCCTGCTGGAACAGGTCACGCACCTTCGCAGCTCCCATGCCGACGAACATCTCGACAAACTCAGAACCGGAAATGGAGAAGAACGGAACATTTGCCTCTCCGGCTACTGCCTTTGCAAGCAGCGTTTTACCGGTTCCTGGAGGGCCGACAAGCAGTGCTCCTTTCGGCATTTTTGCACCAATTTCTTCATATTTTTTGGGATTATGCAGGAAGTCAACAATCTCCTGTAAAATTTCTTTTGCCTCATCCTCTCCGGCAACATCTGCAAATTTAATGCCGGTTTCGGACTGTACATAAACCTTGGCGTTGCTCTTTCCAAAGCTCATCGCATTTCCCATGCCGCCCATCATCTTGCTCGTCATACGTTTCATCAGCCACTGTCCGAGCGCAACCATCACAACGATCGGTATTACCCATGTTAAAAGAAATTCCATGAGTGGCGACATCTGCTCTATGATCGGCGTTCCGAATTCGGTAATACCTGCCTCATATAAACGATCTACCAGCTTGTAATCATTCATCACACCCGTCTTATAATAATTCGCCGGGCTTGATTTGTCGCTGAAAATAATCTCATTTGACTGGATCTGGACTTCGCTGATTTCGTTGTTATCTACCATCTGCAAAAATTTTCCGTAATCAACTTCTGTTACTTTTGGCTCGAGAAGTCTCGGGAAAAGCAGAAGATTTAACAGCAGAATGACGATCAGCGCAATCACATAATAAAAAATTATGGGTTTTTTCGGTTTTTGCACCTGTTTCATCTGTATCCCCTCCTGTTTCTTGATTTTCTTTCTTTTTTAGTAGCATAAACTTTTCTTTCGCTAAAATCAATCAAATTCTGACATTTCATGAAACTTTTATACTTTTTTATATTTTCGCTATAGAAAGGTAAGTTTCTTGCTTTTCCATCTGTTTTCGGCTATACTTGCGAAAGACTGGGAAAGTCTCTTTTTGAAATTTTGCCCCGAAATGACAGGGTTCATTCGATAAAAAAGCTATAGAAACGGAGGTTTTGTGTATGGGACACAGGTTTACATATGTGGTTTCGCCGGAGGAGGAACGGGAAAATCTGACTGTGGAATGGTTTCTCCGCCGGCATGGATATTCGCGCCATATTATTACGGGCTTAAAACGCACAGAGGACGGCATTTTCCAAAACGGCGTCCGCGCCTGGACGAGCCAGGCCGTGCACGCCGGGGATGTGATCGAAACGCACCTTGTCGAAACAGAACCCTCCGACGGAATTCTGCCGCGGCCGGTTCCGTTTTCGGTTGTGTATGAGGATGACGACATCCTCGTTGTGGATAAACCCGCTGATACGCCGATTCATCCGTCGATTGGAAATTATGAAAATACGCTGGCAAACGGCATTGCATGGTATTTTGAACAGAAAGGTGAACCCTTCGTCTACCGCTGTATCAACCGCCTCGACCGCGACACCACCGGCCTTATCGTGCTCGCCAAGCACGCCTTAAGCGCCGCCGTTCTCTCCCAGGCCATGCGCTCCCGCGAAATCCACCGCACGTATCAGGCCTTCGCCCTCGGCGAAACCGCTGCATCCGGCACCATCGACGCACCGATCGCCCGCCTCAACGGCTCCCTCATCCAGCGCACCGTCGACTTTGCCTCCGGCGAGCGCTCCGTAACCCATTACCGCACCCTCGCGCACTGCTCCGTTTTCTCCCACCTCGAACTCAATCTCGAAACCGGCCGCACCCACCAGATCCGCGTCCACATGGCTTACATCGGCCATCCGCTGCTCGGCGATACCCTCTACAACAAAACTCCCGGCACTTTCCCCCGCCAGGCACTTCACTCTGCATCGCTCTCCTTCGTCCATCCGATCACCGGAGAACCCTTAAACTTCCACGCACCACTGCCGGAAGATATGCAAAACCTGCTGACATAAACCAACCCCCGTGAGTTGCCGCTCACGGGGGTTTTGTTGTCCCTGATGGAACTGTCATGTCTTTTTGCCGGTGACATTGTATCATACACAAAATTTAGTTTCAATCATCATTTTCATACAGTTCTGATTCTCGGTACTTCATCGATATGCAAATATTTGCTGATGCATTTCACAATCACATCATGATCCGAAACCTGTCCCATGCCGGACACTGCTACGGTTGCCACAACGCCGACTTCTTCCACGCAGATCGGAAAACCTCCGCCCAGCATTGCGTATTCCTTCGGGTCCAGTACCATCTGTTTTACGCTCTCCGGCGCATTCGTCGCTGCCATGTAGAGCTGCAGCGAACTCCGCTCCGTCAGAAGCACCGAATTGCTCTTCCGTCTCATCAGCTCCACATTGTGCGGCGTAATGCCGTTATCACAATACTGGAATACAACTTCCCCATTGCTTCTGCGGATCATGATGCCAACCTGCGCTCCGCGCCGTCTTGCCTCCATCAGGATCATCGTTCCCAGTTCCCATGCGTCTGCATTTGTAAAATGCGTAAACTGCAGAATATCCTCCTGCATATCGAGCACTTTCATCAGTTCATCCATTGTCATTGTCATACTTTTGCCCCGTCCTTTCTGCCATTTTATATTTTTTTAGCTTTTCGCCCCTCGTTTTCTGACTTTCAGTTTATCATTTTCCCAAATTCAAGTCAAGCCAGCCACCCCCGGCATTGGCTAACACGATATCACCGAAAAGCAAAAATTCCACGCCGCAGAAGTTCCCTCCCACAGCATGGAATTTCTCATTTTTATTTTTCTACCATAATACACTTCCGCGGGCAGTTCTCCGCGCAGAGGCCGCAGCCTGTACATTTTGCCGGGTCGATCTCCGCGCGCTGGTCCACAACGTGAATTGCATCCGACGGGCAGTTCTTCTCGCACTTCTTACATCCGATACAGCCGATCTCACACGCTGCCATCACCGCCTTGCCCTTCTCGGTTGAGCGGCATTTCACCGTGATCTTCTGCTCATACGGAATCAGGTCGATCAGATTTCTCGGACAGGCCTTCACGCAGGCACCGCATGCCTTGCACGCTTCGCCGTCCACAACGGCAATGCCGTTTTCAATATGGATCGCATCAAACTTACATGCCTTCACGCAGTTTCCAAAACCAAGACATCCGTTTCCGCAGCTCTTCGGACCGCCGCCCGGTACAAAACCAGCGTAGGAGCAGTCCCTTGCACCCGTGTATTCATACTTGTTCTTTGCCACGTCACACGTACCGGCGCACCGTACCACTGCTTTTCTGCGCTCCTGTGCTCCGGCTTCCTGTCCCATAATGGCACCGATCGCTGCCGCAACCGGCGCTCCGCCGACCGGACAGACCGAAATCGGGGCTTCACCCTTTACCACTGCAGCCGCCGCTCCGTCACAGCCCGGGTAACCGCAGCCGCCGCAGTTGTTGCCCGGCAGCGCTTCACGGACCTTCGTCTCGCGCTCGTCCACTTCCACATAAAACTTCTTTCCGGCAATTCCAAGGAGAATACCAATCAAAAGGCCGGTTCCACCCACCATCAGGGTGGCTGCTAAAATACCATTCATCTCTTCATTCCTCCTAGATCATTCCGGAAAATCCCATAAATGCCATTGACATCAGCATAGCCGTAAGAAGAACGATCGGCATTCCTTTGAATGACTCCGGGATATCGTTGTACTCCATCTTTTCCCGCAGGCCGGCCATCAGCACCATGGCAATTGTAAAGCCGATTGCGGTTGCCAGACCGTAAACCGTACCCTGCAGAATCGTGTAATCCTTCTGTACGTTGATGAGTGCCACACCGAGTACCGCGCAGTTTGTTGTAATCAGCGGAAGGTAAACGCCGAGCGCTCGGTACAGAGACGGAATCGTCTTTTTCAGGAACATCTCAACGAGCTGTACCAGCGCCGCGATGACAAGAATGAAAACGATCGTTTTCAGATAATCAAGTTCTGCCGGTGCCAGGATAAATTTGTAAATCAGACTTGTCACAAATGAAGAAATCGTGAGGACAAAAATAACCGCTCCGCCCATGCCGGCCGCCGTATCCATCTTTTTGGAAACACCGAGGAAAGCACAGATGCCGAGGAACTGGCTTAAGACAACGTTGTTCACCAGCGCCGCACCGATGGCAATCAAAATCAGTTCTTTCATTTCGCTTCCTCCTTTCCTTTCACAGCCTGGCAGTATGCCTTATTGGCGCATGCCATACAGCCGGTCTCTTCTGCCGGGACTGCCGGTTTTCCGGTTTTCTCTGACTTCTGGCGTTTGATGCGGTTCTGCACCGCAACGAGCATTGCCAGCACAAGGAATGCACCCGGCGCCATGATGAAGATGTTGACCGGTTCGTAAGCACTCGGCATTACCTGGATACCGAACAGGGTTCCGGCTCCGATCAGCTCACGGAACATACCGATCAGGGTCAGGCCGACGGTAAATCCAAGGCCCATGCCGATACCATCAAATAAAGACGGGATCGGACCATGTTTTCCAGCATATGCCTCGGCGCGTCCCAGGATGATACAGTTTACAACGATCAGCGGGATGTAGATGCCAAGGGCGGAATAGAGTGCCGGAATAAAACCTTCCATCAAAAATTCCACGATGGTTACAAACGATGCCACAACAACGATGTATGCTGGCATACGCACGCCGTCCGGGATGATTTTCCGAAGCAGGGAAATCATCAGGTTGGAGGCGGTCAGGATGACCATCGTCGCAAGGCCCATGCCGATACCGTTCTTTGCAGAAGTGGTAACCGCAAGCGTCGGACACATACCCAGCATCATGACGAAGGTCGGGTTTTCTTTTATGATACCATTATAAAGCCGTTCCAGCGGCGTATCTTTTCTCATGAGTTCCCTCCCTCTCCGGAAAGCAGACCGGATTCGTTGCAGTAGTTAAAACAGCAGATTCCTGCATTGACACCGTTTGTTACAGCGTTCGTTGTCAGAGTTGCCCCGCTCAGCGCATCGATTTCATCATCCGCGGATGCGCCGGATTTTGTGTAGGAGAATGCTTCTACGTTTTTATCCTTGAACTGATTCTTGAAATCGTCTGTGTCGGCACGCATACCAAGGCCGGCCGTCTCGGAAAGTGACAGGAAAGAGATTCCTTTTGTCGTTCCGTCCGATGCAATTCCCATCGAGAACTGCATGCCGCCGCCATAGCCTTCGGTTGTGGAGATGATCTCAACCAGGCCGATCGTCGCGCCGGATGCGTCTTTTGCAAGCAGCAGTTCGTCAATTGTCTGTGCTTCAAAACCGTGGCCGATCAGTGCTGCCGTAAGCTCTGCCTGTTCTGCATCGCTCATTGTTACTTCTTCAAAGGAAGCTGCCTCCGGGAATACGTTCTGGCAGGATTCCTGTTTTTCTTTTTCCTGCTGTTTCTGGATCGGCTCTAAGGTTACCTGGTGGGCCGCACCGAGAAGCAGTCCGGCGATCAGCGTAATCGCCGCAAGAATCAGTGCATTTTTTACTATTTTATTCATGCTTTCTTCTTGCCTCCTCTTCCGAATCCAACCGGCACGGTCACGCGCTCAATAAGCGGAACCAGAAGGTTGGTAAAGATGATGGCATAGGAAACGCCCTCTGCCGAATTTCCAAAGATACGGAATACGCCGGTCAGAAGTCCTAAAATGACCGCGTAGATATACTGTCCCTTCTTTGTGATCGGGCGGGTGACGTAATCGGTTGCCATGAACCATGCGCCGAGCATCAGCCCACCGCCGAAGAGATGCGCACCAAGGAAATTGATGTCAAAGCCGTGGCCGCCGAAAATCAGGGCGAATAAAAGCTCGGTTCCGATGTAAATGAGCGGAATGTTGAGGTCAATCACATGGATGCAGACGAGGAAAATTCCGCCGATCAGAAGGGCAAGCGCGGAAGTCTCGCCGATGGTTCCTGTCGTGTTTCCAAGGAACATGGACAGCAGATTCACCTGCTCTCCTGCTTTTGCTGCGGCAAGCGGTGTCGCACCGGATACGGTATCCACGAGGTGTGCGGCTGCCGGGGCAGCGAAGTTTGTCATATGACCCGGGAAGGAAATCAAAAGGAAACATCTTCCTGCAAGTGCCGGGTTCATGATGTTCTGGCCAAGA
>NZ_CDRRUH010000052.1:0-24106 GCF_977045365.1 Fusicatenibacter sp. | reverse complement strand
CTTGGATCCGGCAACCTTCTGCAGTCCTTCACTCATCAGCTTCATTCCATATAAGAAGAAGCCCAGACCGCCCATCAAAGACACTATTACACTCATATTCTTTTTTCTTCCTTGTCTTTTTCTGATATCTTTAAAAAATCTCTGTCAAGGTATTTTCGCATTTTGGTCTCAATATTTTACATTTCCTTAACGCAGATTTTACAAGACACCTTTTTTATCATAAAAGAAATTATGACATTTGTCTATAGAAAAATTAAAAATTTCGACAAGAAATTTTCAGATGTTACAGTTCACTGGTACCCAGTGAACTGTAACATTCGCAGCCCTCATTTAAAGTTTTGCTTCGCAAAAGGAGGGCTGCTCACACCTGAATCATGTTCTTACGCAACGAAACAGCAAGTGTTTCACTGCTGAGTGAACAGTAATTTTCAGATTCTTTTCGCTTCTTTCTTGCATTCTACTTGATAATATTGTAACATTTAGGATGCTTCCATATTATGGGGCGACATTTCCGCCCACAAAAATCAAAAGGAGAGAAAACTATGGAAAAGTTTAGCAAGCTGATGGAAAACACATTCAAGCTGCGGGAAAATGGAACGACGGTCAAAACCGAGATCATCGCCGGTGTCACCACGTTCATGACAATGGCGTACATCCTCGCTGTCAACCCGAACATCCTTTCCGCAACCGGCATGGACCACGGCGCTGTTTTTACCGCAACGGCTCTGGCAGCCTTCCTTGGCACCCTGCTCATGGCACTTTTCGCCAATTATCCATTCGCTCTGGCACCAGGAATGGGCCTCAACGCCTATTTCGCCTACACCGTTGTTCTCGGCTACGGATACAGCTGGCAGGCAGCCCTGACCGCTGTTTTTGCAGAAGGTATCATCTTTATTGTACTTTCTCTGACCAACGTCCGTGAGGCGATCTTCAACTCCATTCCGATCAGCCTGAAATCTGCAGTCAGCGTCGGCATCGGTCTGTTCATCGCATTCATCGGACTTCAGAATGCAAAAATTGTACTGCCGAACTCTTCAACCGTGGCAGGCCTCTATTCCCTGTCTTCCTACAACGCCAACCTGCAGTCTGCAGCCACATTAAACGGAACAGAGTATGTGGCAGGAACGTTTAACGATGTCGGAATCACCGTTCTGCTCGCAGTCATCGGTGTTATCCTCACCGCCGTTCTTGTCGTACGCAATGTAAAAGGAAACATCCTCTGGGGAATTCTTGCAACCTGGATCCTCGGCATGATCTGCCAGGCATGCGGTCTCTACGTTCCGAACCCGGCAAACGGCTTCTACAGCCTGTTCCCGGATTTTTCCAACGGACTTTCCATTCCAAGCCTTGCCCCGATTTTCGGAAAACTGGATTTCTCCATTCTGAAAACAGGAGAGTTCTTTGTGATCATGTTCGCATTCCTGTTTGTCGATATGTTTGATACCATCGGAACTCTGATCGGTGTATCTTCCAAGGCAAACATGCTCGACAAAAGCGGAAAACTTCCGCGCATCAAGGGCGCGCTGATGGCAGACGCTGTTGCTACCTGCGCAGGTGCTGTTCTTGGTACTTCTACCACAACGACTTTCGTTGAGAGTGCTTCCGGCGTTTCCGAAGGCGGCCGTACCGGTCTTACCGCTGTTACCACTGCAATCCTCTTCGGCCTCGCTCTGTTCCTCTCCCCAATCTTCCTTGCCATCCCGTCCTTTGCAACGGCTCCGGCACTGATCGTGGTAGGCTTCTACATGCTGACCAACGTAGTCAACATTGATTTCAGCGATCTTTCCGAGGCGATTCCGTGCTACATCTGCATCGGAGCTATGCCGTTCTTCTACAGCATTTCCGAAGGTATTGCCATGGGAGTTATCTCCTACGTTGCAATCCAGATCCTGAGCGGAAAAGCAAAAGAGAAAAAGATCAGCGTGATCATGTACATCCTGGCTGTTCTGTTTATCTTAAAATACCTTCTTCTGTAATGGCGTTTTAACGATACAGAACCGCATAAAAAGGCTCCTGTCCCACAGATTTTATTCTGTAAAACAGGAGCTCTTTTTATGCTCTGCATCAGAAATTTTTATTCTGCCAGGATCCGGTAAAAGCAGGTGCGGTTTCCGGTGTGGCACGCTGCGCCGACCTGTTCTACTTTGGCAAGGATTGTATCGTTGTCGCAGTCGATCAGAAGCTGCTTTACATACTGCACATGACCGGAGGTCAGTCCCTTCGTCCAGAGCTCATTGCGGCTTCTGCTCCAGTACGTCATTTTTCCAAGGCGCAGTGTCGTCTCAAATGCTTCCTCATTCATGTAGGCGAGCATCAGCACTTCGTCATTTTCCGCATCCTGTACAACAACCGGAACCATGCCGTCGCTGTTTGTCTTAAAATCCGCCCAGGTAAAATCACATTTTAATGCTTGTTCCATCTCTTGTTCTCCTCTTTTTCTGCTCTTACAGGCTGCCCTTGGTCGAGAGCACGCCGGCAATTCTCGGATCGAAGGAAGTTGCCTCATCGAGTGCCTTCGCAAATGCTTTGAACATCGCCTCGATGATGTGGTGGTTATTTCCGCCGTCAAGCACTTTGATATGCAGATTCATCTGCGCCGCATAGGAAACGGCGTAGAAGAATTCTTTTACCATCTCGGTCTCCATCTCTCCTACTTTCTCCCGCGTAAATTCTGCCTGGAAAGAGAGATACGGTCTGCCGCAGAGGTCAACGGCCGAGAGCACCAGTGTCTCGTCCATCGGAAGGATTCTGTCGCCGTAGCGGCGGATGCCCTGTTTGTCGCCGACTGCCTCGCGGATTGCAGTTCCGAGCACGATACCGGTGTCCTCGATCGTGTGGTGGCCGTCTACATCAAGATCTCCGTCTACAGAAACGGAAAGGTCGAAAAGACCGTGGCGGGCAAAGCCGTCGAGCATATGGTCAAAAAAGCCGATGCCGGTGTGGATGTCGCTCTTTCCCGTTCCATCCAGATTTAATGTCATGCGGATCTTTGTTTCTTTTGTCACGCGTTCTACGCTGGCTGTTCTGTTCTCCACTTACTCTTCCCCCTCAAAACGGACGGCAATCGAATTGGCGTGTGCCGTCAGGCTCTCTGATTTTGCAAAGCTCTCGATATCCTCGTGGATCTCGGAAAGGGCTTCTCTGGAATAATAGATGATGCTGGATTTCTTCACGAAATCGTCTACGGACAGCGGGGAGAAGAATTTTGCGGTTCCGTTCGTCGGCAGGATATGATTCGGGCCGGCAAAATAGTCACCGAGAGGCTCGCTGGAGTTCTCGCCGAGGAAAATAGCACCGGCGTTATGTACCTTCATCATATCCTCAAACGGGTTCTTCGTCACGATCTCGAGGTGCTCCGGTGCGATGGCATCTACGGTGTCGATCGCTTCCTGATGCGAATCGGTGACAAGGATGTAGCCGAAGTTGTCCAGTGATTTGGAGATGATGTTGCTTCTGGAGAGGACTTTTAAGAAACCGTCTACCTCTTCACTTACCTTCTCTGCCAGTTCCTGGGAGGTGGTAATGAGGATCGCACTTGCAAGCTCATCATGCTCAGCCTGGCTTAAGAGGTCGGCTGCCACGAACCGCGGATTTGCAGTCTCATCAGCAAGGACAAGAATCTCACTTGGGCCTGCGATGGAGTCGATGCTGACATTTCCGTATACGGCTTTCTTTGCAAGGGCAACGTAGATGTTTCCAGGTCCTACGATTTTATCGACTTTCGGAATGCTCTCGGTTCCGTAAGCAAGGGCTGCAATTGCCTGTGCACCGCCGATTTTAAAGACGCGGTCCGCACCGGCTTCTTTTGCTGCCGCAAGGACAACCGGGTTGACTTTTCCGTCTCTGCCGCACGGCGTTGTCATGCAGATTTCTTTGACTCCTGCCACTTTTGCCGGAAGAATGTTCATCAGAACGGAGGACGGATACGCTGCCTTTCCACCCGGAACGTATACGCCGACACGGTTCAGGGCAGTCAGCTTCTGGCCAAGCATCGTTCCGTTCTCGGTGGAGGTGAACCAGCTGTTCTGTTTCTGTTTTTCGTGGAACTCACGGATATTTTTCATGGATCTGCGGATGACACCGATCAGCTCCGGATCTACGATGTTGTACGCTTCATCAATCTCTTCCTGTGTTACTTCTACGGTAGAAGCATCGAGTACCGCATGGTCGAATTTCTCGGTATATTCGAAAACGGCTGCGTCTTTTCTTGTTTTTACATTCTCAATGATCTCCTGCACGGAAGCCTCGTACGTTCCGTACTGTGTCGGGCTTCGTTTCAGCATATTCTCCAGAATATTTTCTGTGGTCTCTTTTGTCAGTTTTACGATTCTCATACCAGTGCTCCTTTCAGATCCTGAATTAATTTGGTAATTCTCTCATTTTCCATCCGCATGCTCACCTGGTTGACAACCATGCGCGCAGACAGCGGGCAGACCTCCTCGAGAACGGTCAGGCCGTTTTCCCGTAACGTGCTTCCTGTCTCTACAATATCCACAATCACTTCGGAAAGTCCGACAATCGGTGCCAGCTCGATCGAGCCGTTCAGCTTGATCATCTCAACGGTCTGGTGCTTACGATTGTAGAAGTAATCCTTGGCAATGTTCGGATACTTCGTTGCCACACGGATCTGCTGGTTGTGCTGCAGCAGCTCACGCGCGGATTCCGGTCCGCAGACACACATGCGGCACTTGCCGTAGCCAAGGTCCAATACCTCGTAGAGGCGTCTTCCTTCCTCCAGAATCGTGTCCTTTCCGACGATTCCGATATCCGCTGCGCCGTACTCCACATAGGTCGGCACATCCGGACCTTTGGCGAGGAAGAAACGGAGCTTATGCTCTTCGTCCGTGAAAATCAGCTTTCTCGTATCTTTATTTTTCATTTCATCGCAGGTGATGCCGACTTTTTCCAGCAGCTCCAGCGTCTGGTACGCCAGGCGTCCTTTTGTCAGTGCAATGGTCAAATATCTCATCTTTTTCGTACCCTTCCTCTCCTACAGCTCCACCGGCTGTACTTCTCCTGTCGACAAATCGATGGCAAGCACCGAATCGCTCTTCTGAATATAGACAATGCCGCCGAACTGGTTCTTTCTG
Organism: Fusicatenibacter sp.; assembly: GCF_977045365.1. Lineage (NCBI taxonomy): Bacteria > Bacillati > Bacillota > Clostridia > Lachnospirales > Lachnospiraceae > Fusicatenibacter > Fusicatenibacter sp. The sequence continues at coordinate 19,016 of NZ_CDRRUH010000052.1, read as the reverse complement.
CCGTATTCTTCATAATCTGCAAGAACCTTGTCCCTTGCAAAGCAGACCAGAGCGACATCCATGCCCTTGCTTCTGTGCTCGTTGGCAAGTTTTACGGCCAGCGGCTGAAGGAAATCCGGGTAGAGCAGCATCGTTTTCGTATTGGCAATCGGAAGAGAAATTTTCTGGCGCTCCAGTGCATTCATCAGAGATTCCATGACAGTACAGAATCCGATCGCCGGCGCTTTCTTTCCGAAGTGCTGCAGCAGTGCATCGTAGCGGCCGCCTTTTACGATCGGCTCGCCGGTGCCGTAGGTGTAGGCCTGGAAAATAATACCGGTGTAGTAATGGAATTTGCTTAAAAGGCCGAGATCGAAGAAAACGTATTTTTCATAGCCGTAATCTTTAACGATCTCATAGATCGTAGCCAGACGATCGAGTGCCTCTCTTGCCGCCGGATTTCTTGTAAGGCCTTTTGCCTTTTCGAGAATCTCTGCATTTCCGAACAGCTGCGGAACATCACGGAGTGCTTCAAACAGATCACTTCGAAGGTTCTGTTTTGCCAGCAGCTCCTCGGCGCCAAAATGATTTTTAATGGAAATCAGTTCTTTTAATTCGTTCAGAACATCCTCGGAGAGAGCAGCTTCCTCGGCGAGCGCCTGGAAGAAACCTACGTGGCCGATGCTGATCTGGAAATCGGTAAGACCGGCATCCAGCATAACTTTTACGGTCATCGCAATGATCTCTGCGTCTGCCATTGCGGAATCATCGTTTAAGAGCTCGACGCCCATCTGGGTGGACTCTTTTAAGCGGCCCTGATAGCTGCTGCTGTTGACGAAGCTGCTTCCTCTGTAGCAAAGGCGGATCGGCATCGTCTCTTCCATGAAATACATGGAGGCTGCGCGTGCAATCGACGGGGTAAAGTCCGGGCGGAGCACGAGGGTGTTGCCATCGCGGTCAAAGAATTTGTAGAGCTCGCGGGACGGTGTTGTTCCCACTTCTCTTCCGAATACATCAAAAAACTCGAACGTCGGTGTTTCAATATCCTGATATCCAAACGCATGAAATACCTGCTCAATCTGATTCTCCAGGTATAATTTTTTCGTACATTCCTGATTGTAGACATCCCGGACGCCTTCCGGGGTATGAATTAATCGATCCATGTTTTGTTGTCCTCACTTTTTCGCTTTAGTTCGCTACCATATTACCATACTGAATTTAAAACTATGGTTAGTATATAGGAAAACATTTTCCCTGTCAACCCAAAATTTTAATCCGCTTTCGAATCCCGTATCTCCAGATCCTTCTGGATTCCGTTCAGGTACGGGACGAGAACGCCGCTTCCCGTTCTTGGAAGGAAGAATGACGTTTCAAGCTCGGTGTAGGAAAAATGCTTCTTTCCGCCGTTCTGTCCACGGTCCCAGAAGGTTTTCATCGTCTCATACCGCAGGTAATAATATTCGTCCCGCTCCGTAAAATACAGCAGCAGGAAGGAAATCCCCCCCTGCTGCTCGAAATCTTTCATAAACGTGACCTGGTGCTCGTGGATGTTTGCGAGCGGAAAGGAATCCGTTTTGCACTCTTTGGCATCGAAGCAGACGGGAATGCCCTGTACAGCGCCGATGTAATCAACGGTACTCTTCTTTTCAAAATAAGCCAGCGTGATGTGTCTGCTCTCCTTATCTATTTTGATCGGGGTGATCGGCGTCGGCACCTTCTGGATCAGTGCCAGATGCTTGTCACGGTACTGCTCGTTTGTGCGGTTGATCATTTCCTCCAGCGTTGATCCGCGGAGTCCCCTCGATGTCCATGCCATAATTCCTGTCCTCGTCTTCGTTCTTTTTTTGTTCTTTTCTTATTCAATCAGAGAAATCTTGCTCAGCGGCCAGTAGCGCAGAAAGGCCTTGCCGATGATCTTGTCTTTCTCTACGTACGGATTCAGCCAGTAGCGGGAATCCTTTGATACGTTCCGGTTGTCGCCGAGCATAAAGTAGCAGCCCTCCGGCACCTCATACGGTCCGAAATCGCCGACCGGTGTTTCCGGGCAGAAATCATCGCGCAGCGGCTCGGTAGAATCGTTGATATACACCTTTCCGCCGCGGATCGTAACCGTCTCTCCCGGCAGTCCGATGACGCGCTTGATAAACTTCTGCTTCTCGTCGTCCGGATAATAGAAAATAACGATGTCATACCGCTGCGGATCGCTCTTTACATAAGCAAGGCGGTTACCGAAGATCTGGTCTCCGGTCATAATCGTGTTTTCCATGGAAGGAGACGGGATTCTTGCGTTGATGACAATGACCTGCTCCACAAAAACGACGACTGCCACGACAATGACGATCATTTTTACATATTCCCAGATTTCCCGTCCGATGCTCGTCTCCTCCGTTTTTCTTGGTTTTGTTTCTTTCTTTTCGTTGTCTTTTCGGCTCATAATCCTTCTCCCGTCAAATGTTCTCCCTGCAAAATCCGGCGCACGGATGATGGCAGGGGCGCTGTAAAGGTTTTTCCGGACAGATCCGATAAGGTGCCCGTAAGCTCTGGAAATACCGCCTTCCACGAATGGAGAAGCTGGTATTTCAGTCCGTATTTTTCCCGGAAGCGGCGGTTAAACTCCGCATCCCCGTATTTCGTATCTCCCGCAAGCGGATGACCGATGCCCGCGAGATGGCTGCGGATCTGATGGCTCTTTCCGGTCACCAGCTCAACCTCCAGCAGCGTACAGCCTCTTCCGGCACAGAGCGGCCGGTATGCGGTTTCTATGTAAACAGCATCTCCCTGCTGCTCTCTCTGAATCGAAACACGGTTTGTCCTCTCATTTTTTGTGAGGTATCCGCGAATCCGCTCTGTCTCTGTCACGGTTCCTTTTACAACCGTCAGATAGTATTTTCCAACGGCCCGCTCTGCGATCAGTTCTGAAAGCTGCTGCGTCGCCGCAACGGTTTTTCCGGCAAGAATCAGACCGCTGGTGTTCCGGTCCAGACGATTGCAGAGTCCGGCGCGGAACATGGTCTCCTCCCCGGCATTTTTTCCCGAAAGATAGGCGCCGAGCGCTTCGGTAAGGCTCACATCCGTCTCTTTCGCCTTCTGTGAGAGGACACCTGCCGGCTTGTTCAGGAAAATTACTTTTTCGTCTTCATAGACGATATCCAGCTTCGGATACTTTACCGGTTTTCCAGCCGCCGGTTTTTCCGGTGTTTTCCGAAATTTTTCGATGGTCTCTTCCGCCAGATACAGCCGGATCGTATCGCCTGTTTTCAGCTTTTCACTGCCGTCCGCCTTTTTCTGGTTCAGCACAATGTTTTTCTTTCGCAGCATTTTATAGAAGAAGCTCTTTGGCGCCTCCTCCATATATTTGGACAGATATTTGATGAGCTGCTGCGCGCAGTCTTTTTCTGTCACGGTCAGTTCTCTCATAGCAATGGTCTCCTACAGTGCCAGCGCCAGCATCGTGTGTTTCACCAGTTCCGTGCGGGACAGATCCGGGTACCGTTCATCCGGTTTGAAGTTTTCACTGGCGCTCTTTTCCAGCTCATCGTAGTTGCGGTTCAGGGAATCGAGGCGCTCCAGAAACGCTTTTTCCCGGTCAAAAATCTTCACATGGCATTTGTAGCCGTTGGCACGGATGATCTTGTTCAGATACGTAGTGCAGTCCTCGATCTGCTTCTGGTCTTTGGCGCGCGAGGTGTAGCAGGCGATCTCCTCACCGCAGAACGCCGCTGCTTCGATCATCAGACTCGATTTTTCCTGTGTGACATACATTTCATATCCCATCAGCAGTTTTCCTTTTTTTGCCTCAATGGCATCGTACACTGCTTTGTCCACTGGCTTTTGCATAACCATCATGATAAAACCGACGGCGGCGCGGCAGCCCGGCAGACAGCCTACTACGGCGACAACCGTAAAAATGTTGCTCTTGTTTCCGTCTGCAAGCACAAGTCCGACAATAAAAACGATGGCCGGAAGGACGAACAGTCCCAGTGTCACAAGCAGTCTTTTTTTCTTTTCCCGGCGGATATAGCCGTAATCCCCTTTTCTGATCTTCATTCTTCTGTCATTTCCCTTCTTCGATAAGATCCCCGCTCATCTTCTGCGTGTTTATTTCTTTTTGTGCACGTTGCGGAGCGTCTTTTTCGGCCGTCCGCCTGTTTTGGCTTTTCCCTGTCCGGAACGGTCATTCGCCGTCTTCTGGCCAAAGCCTTTTCCGCTGAAACCTTTTCCTCTTGACGGCTTTCCTGCCTCCCCGGCCATCTTTCTCGGCCGTACGAGACATTTCGGTCCGAATCCGATCAGATCCTCCCGGTGTGTCCGGCGCAGTGCCTCGCAGACGAGCTCATAGTTCTCCGGATTCCGGTACTGAATCAGCGCACGCTGCATCGCCTTCTCATGCGGCGATTTCGGCACGTAGACCGGTTCCATCGTCCGCGGGTCAAGGCCGGTATAGTACATACAGGTGGAAAGCGTGGAAGGCGTCGGATAGAAATCCTGTGCCTGCTCCGGGATAAATCCCATATCGCGGATGTACTCGGCAAGCTCCACCGCATCCTCCAGGTCACAGCCCGGATGGGACGACATAAAATACGGAAGTGCGTATTGCTGCTTACCCGTCTTTTTATTGCAGACATCGAAGCGGCGGATGAATTCCTGATACACTTCGTGGCGCGGTTTTCCCATATAGGAGAGCACACGGTTCGAAACGTGCTCCGGCGCAACGCGGAGCTGGCCGCTGACGTGATCCTTTACCAGCTCGGAAAGGAACGTCTGGTCTTTATCGGCCAAGACATAGTCAAAACGGATACCGGAGCGGATAAAGACTTTCTTCACGCCCGGAATGTCTTTTAATTCCCGCAGCAGCTTCACATAATCTCTGTGATCCGCCACCATATTTTTACACGGCTCCGGGAAGAGACAGTTCCGGTTCGGGCAGGCGCCTTTGGTGAGCTGCTTTTTGCATGCCGGACCGCGGAAATCCGCCGTCGGGCCGCCGACATCGTGAATATAGCCTTTAAATTCTTTTTCCTGTACCATCTGCCGTGCTTCCGCCAGAATGGATTCGTGACTTCTTGTCTGCACAACACGTCCCTCATGGAATGTCAGTGCACAGAAGCTGCAGGAACCAAAACAGCCGCGGTTGCTTGTCAGGCTGTATTTGATTTCCCCAAGCGCCGGCACGCCGCCGTCTTTTTCATAGCTTGGGTGGTAGGCACGCATATACGGAAGGGCATAGACATCATCCATCTCCTGCTCCGTCAAAGGGCGGGAAGGCGGATTCTGTACGATATAACCCTGTCCTTCATACGGCTCCGCCATCGGCTTCGCATTGATGGCATCAGTATTTTTATACTGGATTGCAAAGCTTTCAGCATACGTGCGCTTGCTCTCCCGCACCTCCTCAAACGACGGCAGCACTACCGGATCGATCAGGTGATCCAGCGTTTTGCTCCGGTAAACGGTGCCCGGAATAAAAGTGATATCATGAACATCGATTCCTGCAGCAAGGGCATCAGCAATCGCTACGATCGAAAGTTCTCCCATTCCGTACGAAATCAGATCCGCACCCGAATCGAGAAGAACGGAGCGGCGTACCTGGTCGGACCAGTAATCGTAATGTGCCAGACGGCGGAGCGATGCCTCGATGCCGCCGAGGATCATCGGTGTATGTTTATACGTTCTCCGGATCAGATTGCCGTACACGGTAACCGCGCGGTCCGGCCGTTTTCCCATCACGCCGCCCGGTGTAAAAGCATCGACTTTTCGGTGCTTTTTCGCCACAGTATAATGATTGACCATGGAATCCATATTTCCGGAGGAGACAAGAAAGCCAAGACGCGGTTCACCGAAAATCGAAATGCTGTTCTCGTCCTTCCAGTCCGGCTGGGAGATGATGCCGACGGAATAGCCGTTCGCCTCAAGTACGCGGCTGATGATCGCCGGGCCGAACGAGGAATGGTCCACGTAGGCATCTCCGATGACATAGACAAAGTCAAACTGTTCGATTCCCCGTTCCTTCATCTCTTCTCTTGTAATTGTTAAAAAAGGCATGCTTTACTTTCCTTTCTGTGTTTCGGCGTCCGCTATGCCAAGCGCCGCTTTTTCTTCCTGCGTCAGGAGACGGGCACTGCCCTTTGGCAGACCCGGATCAAGTTCCAGGCTCCCCATCGACAGCCGTTTCAAATAGATGACCGTTTTTCCGACCTTCTCAAACATGCGCTTAATCTGGTGGAAGCGGCCCTCACAGATGGTAATGCGGATCCGGCTTTCAAAGATGCCCGGCTCTTTTTCTGTCGTTTCCAGAATCGTAAGTTCCGCCGGGAGCGTCGGCTTGTCGTCTCCGATATCGAGTCCTTTGGCAAATGCCTGCCGGTCTTCTTCTGTCACTTTTCCGTCGATCACAGCCTCATACACTTTTGAGACATGCGATTTCGGGGAGAGCAGCCGGTGGGAAAGGGCTCCGTCGTTCGTGATCAGCAGCAGTCCTTCGGTATCCTTGTCGAGCCGTCCGACCGGAAAGAGGTCTTTTCTTGCCGCATCACTTAACAAGTCGAGCACGGTCCGGTCGCGGCGGTCTTCCGTTGCAGAGACGACACCAGCCGGTTTGTGGAGCATCCAGTATTCCATTTTCACATAGGAAATGCTGTTTCCGTCCACAGTCACCTGCGCTTCATCCGGGTCGACTTTCAGTTCCGGGGCTTTTGCTGTAATTCCGTCTACGGCCACCCGTCCCTTCCGGATCAGGGCCTTTACTTCCTGGCGTGTTCCCACACCCATGTCCGCCAGATATTTATCGAGTCGTAATTTACTCATACCATCCGCCATCCTGCATAATATTTATTCTTTAACGTTCCGTTGTTTATTTTTCCCCAGCCGAGCGGAAATTCATCCAGGCACACAAGCACCCAGCCCTTTTTCCCCTGACACTCTTCCTCGGAAAACGAGAGTGTCTCACCCTTTAAGTAGCGCATGACACGGTCATCTCCCTTGGGAATGGTCAGACACGAAACGTATTCTTCTTTTTTCAGATACGCCGCCAGCGCCTGGGACGGCTCGAAGCGGTTTTTCTTTACGGTGCCAAGCGAAAGTCCGGTCCGCAGATAGCGCAGACCCTTTGCCGCACAGACACCTTCCGGCAGAAAATAGAGCTGATCTTTCACAAGGGCAAACGAACCATTCTTCCAGTCCATGCGCACGCCAGCAAGAAACTCTTCCGCCTCTTTCGGCAGCTTCTTTGTCGTTTCCAAAAGACGGGACGGCTGCCGTTTCCGGCTCTCTCCCTGCTTTTTCAGGAGCGCCACGAAATGGCCTTCTCCCTCCATCCGCTGCGGGAAAATATGAACGCACCGGGAAAGATCGCGGCCATTCACGGATACTCCCGGCGCAAACCCTTCGTAACCCGGGGTAATTTCCTGCACTTCCATATCCGGATGCGCATCCAGCAGCCCTGCGATGACCTCTTCGTTTTCCTTTACAGAAAACGTACAGGTAGAGTACAGCAGCTCTCCGCCCTCTGCAAGCATCTGATACGCCTGCTCGATCAGTTTTTTCTGGATCGGCACATAATGCTCCGGCCCATTTTCACTGTAGTAGCGCAGCATTGAGCTCTCTTTTCGGAACATGCCCTCCCCAGAGCACGGCGCGTCAAGAAGGATCTTGTCAAAAAAGGCCGGATACAAGGTTACTAATTTTTCCGGATCCTCGCTCGTCACGAGAAGACGTCCCACTCCCTGGATTTCCAGGTTGCGCAGCAGCGCTTTCGCCCGCGAATTGCTGATATCGTTTGCCAGCAGCATGCCGCCCTCACTGATCCGGCTTCCCAGCTCCGTTGCCTTTCCGCCCGGTGCCGCACAGAGATCGAGCACACGGTCATCCGGCTCAATTGGAAGGCGGGATGCCGGTGTCATCGCACTCGGCTCCTGCAGATAATACAGGCCCGCATAGTAATCGGCATCCTTTGCCGGATTGCACCTCTCTTCATCGTAATAAAATCCATTGGGGATCCACGGAACCTTCTTAAGCGGAATATCTGTCCGCCCAAGAAACTCTTCTGTCGAAATTTTTTCGTTGTTTACCCGCAGTCCTCTATGTACCGCCTCGTCAAATGTCTTGCGGTATGCTTCGTATTCTTCCTCACCGAGCAGCTGTTTCATCTCCTGCTCAAAGGCTTCCGGCAGTGTGATCATATCCGTTTATCCCCTTTTGTTCTAAAGTTCGTCTGTAATTGCCTGTGCGCGGTATCCCTCTGCAATCAGATCCAGCTCTTTGTGGAACCGTTTTAACTCCTGCAGATCGTTCTGCGCATAGATGTGATAAAACTCATCCTGAATTTTTTCTACTTCGCGTTTGTTCGTCACTTTATAAAGATTCTCGATATTGTTCAGGATATCCGTGATCAGATTCCGCTGCATCTGGGATGAATTCTGTGCGTCCATAATCTCACTCCGCACAGAGGACATCTCATTATCCAGCACAATGATCGCCTTTGCAGCTGCGCTTAAGCGCTCCCGGATGTGATCCGGAATGTTTGCCTTATATTTGTACTGCAGCGAGTGCTCAATCGTCGCCCAGAAATCCATCGCCATCGTGCGGATCTGGATTTCCACCTGGATGCGCTTCGGCCCGTTCATCGTCTCCACAGTATAGTAAACAATGAGGTGATAGCTCCGGTAGCCGCTGTCCTTCATGTTGCGGATATAGTCTTTCTCGCTCTTAATCTCAATATCCGACCGCTTCTGAATCAGGTCGGCAACCTTTTCGATATCTTCAACGAACTGGCAGATGATGCGGATGCCAGCGATATCCTCCACCTGCTCCTCCATCTCTTCGGGCGCAATGCCCTTTCTCTGCATTTTTTCCAGAATGCTGGAAACACTCTTCACACGGCCGCTCACGCTCTCGATCGGCGAGTACAGCCCTTTTCCATGGTGCTCCTTGATCAGATGCCGGAATTTCACCTGTAATTCCTTAACAGCCAGCTCGTATGGTTCCAGAATCTCATGCCATAACAGTATATCCATGTCCCCTAATCTCCTTTTTTGCTCCTGCTTTCAGCCATTTTTCTTATCGGATGGTAAACGCTTTGGAAATTCAATCCCCACCCTGTTACTTTATGCCTGTCTTTTCTGTTTTATGACTGTTTTTCAGAAACTTTTTTGAAATAGACACGGGCAGTTTTTTATGCCTGCCGTTTCGAAAGCTGCTCCAGAACGCGGCACAGGTACTGATATGTTCTCTCCACGGAGGAAATTGAAAGCCGCTCCTCGGTCGTGTGGATTGCTTTCATGTTTGGGCCGAAAGATACACAGTCAAGACCGGAAAGCTTTTCGTAAAACAGACCGCATTCCAGTCCGGCATGAATCGCTTCCACTGCCGGTTTCTGTCCATACATGGCTTCATATTCTGCCACCATCAGATCGCGGAGGGCAGAATCCTCTTTGTACTCCCATGCCGGGTATGCGCCCTCTACATGGAACTCACCGCCCAGGAAACCGATCAGATACTCCAGCTTGTCGGAAAGTGCTTCTTTGGCACTTCCCACGGAGCTCCGCACGCTCGCACACGCATGCAGATGATCCGGCTCCATTTTCAGAATGCCGAGATTCAGGGATGTCTCCACCAGTCCCGGGATCTGGCCGCTCATTTTCTGTACACCGTTCGGAAGGTTCATCAGGAAAAAGACGGTTTTCTGCAGGCTGACCGGATGAAGTGCCGGTGCAGCGCCCTCGCCTGTTTTCTCTACCGTAACAGTAATACCGTCATCTGTTCCGCTGTACTCTCTGCGGAGGTTTTCGGTGAAGCGTGCTGCTTCCTCTTTTAAGATCTCTTTCTCTCCGCCGTCGATGGCAAGAAGCATGCGGGTTGTCCGCGGAATCGCGTTGTCTTTTAAGCCGCCCTCCAGCTCGATCAGGGCATAATCCATCTTTCCTGCCAGTTCGTACAGGAAACGGCCCGCCAGAATGTTGGAGTTGGCATGGTTTTTGTGGATTTCCGTACCGGAATGGCCGCCGGCAAGACCGGAAATCGTTACTTCCATCTGCTCACCCATCACTTCGTTTCTGCGCACCGGCAGATCCATCATGGCCGTCATACCGCCTGCGCACGATACGGTGAGAATGCCTTCCTCTTCAGAATCCATATTTAACAATGTTCTTCCCTTTAATTCATTCCCGTTTAATGCTGCTGCGCCGAGCAGTCCGATCTCTTCATCCGTCGTAATCAGCGCCTCGATGGCCGGAAGCTGCAGATTATCCGATTCCAGCACAGCCAGCATATAGGCAACGGCAATTCCGTCGTCTCCGCCAAGCGTCGTGTCCCTGGCATAAATCTCATCGCCGTCGATGTGAAGCTCAAGGCCGTCCTTCGTAAAATCGTGGCTGCTGCCCGGCTTCTTCTCGCAGACCATATCACAGTGGCCCTGCAGAATCACAGTCGGAGCCAATTCACATCCCTTCGATGCCGGACGGCGGATAATCACGTTGTTGGATGCATCCTGATACCAGGATAATTCATGGTCCCTTGCAAACTGAACCAGATAGTCGCTCACTTCTTTTGTGTTTCCGGAGCCGTGCGGAATGCGGCAGAGCTCTTCAAAATAATAAAATACCCGTTCCGGTTTTAATCCTGCTAATACGCTCATTTTTTTCTTCTCCCATCTTCTTTTTTTCAAAGCTTCGTCATACTCTATTTTAGAAAGCGGGAGGAGGTTCGAACGTCATGAAAAAATCACTTTTATTTCTCTCTTCCCTGCTTCTTTTTTTCTGTCTTCTTATCTTTCCCGCGCGGACTTTTTTCTATGCCTGCGAGGGTGTCAATCTCTGGTTTCATACCATTCTTCCGTCACTTCTGCCGTTTCTGATTCTGACATCTCTTCTTCTGGAAACAGGAGCCGCGCGGCGGATCCCTGCCCGTGCAGAAGTTTTTTTTCAAACGGTTTTCGGTCTTTCCCCGGCTGGGTTTTATGCACTTTTTCTCGGTCTTTTCTGCGGTTTTCCCATGGGAGCGCGCATCACTGCCCAGCTCTATGAGGCAGAAGAAATTGACCGGAACGAAGCGTGCTATCTTTTAACCTTCTGCAGCAGTCCAAGTCCTGCTTTTCTGTCTTCCTATGTTATCTTAACTGCGTTTTCCGGACAGATCCATCCCGGGTTCGTCTTCGGCGTGCTCTACGGTTCCAATTTTCTGACTGGTTTTCTGTTCCGGCTTGTTTTCCGCCGCTTCCGCCTGCACCGACACACCGCCCATCGGACACATTCCGTGGAAAAAAAAGAGATGTCAAAACAGACTTCCAAAGGAAACCTGCTGGACACCTCTATCATGAACGGATTTGAAATCATTACACAGCTTGGCGGATACATCATCCTGTTTTCCATTCTGTCCGGACTTCTGATGGATCTGCATCCGTTTGGTTCCGCCTCGCCCCTGCTCTGCGGCGTGCTGGAAATCACGACGGGAATCGCACAGCTTGCCGCGTCCTCTCTTCCTTACGCCGGAAAAGTCTCTGCTGTCCTTACCTGCGCCGCCTTCGGCGGTCTCTCTGTCGCTGCCCAGACAAACTGTATGATCCATAACAGCGGTCTGCCCCTCTGGCCTTATCTTGCCGGGAAGCTCTGCTGTGCTGCTTTCGCAGGAACGCTTGGTTTATTCCTCTTCGCTTTCCTCTTCTGATGCCGGATCATATTCCGGTACGACAACTTCTTCCTCTGGCTGCTCTTCTTCCGGAGCCCCCTGCGGGGAGAGCTCATTTCTGTTCTGAACAACGGTATTGTAGCAGCTTGTCAGGGATTCTACAAAGCTGTTGTATTTCTCTCCTGCATCGTTTAATGCAGTCGTCATAATATTGCTTAAGCTGGCAAGCATATCATCGGTATATCCGATGGCACCGAGACGGATGCTGTTGGCATCGTTGGTTGCAGCGTCCAGGATTTCCTGTGCCTGCTGGTTTGCATTGTTGACGGTCTCATTTGCCTGTGCGTATGCTGTCTGCATCACTTCACTCTGCTCTACCATCTCTCTTGCCTTTGCCTGTGCCTCTGCAATGATGGCATCTGCCTTGTTCTGTGCATCTGCCAGAATCGCATCTTTGTTGCTGATGATCTTCTGGTACCGTTTGATCTCATCCGGTGTTTTCAGACGGAGCTCACGGAGAAGCTCTTCTAATTCTTCTTTATTTACAACAATTTTGGTGGTAGACAGAGGCTGATATTTACAGCTCTCCACATACTCCTCAATTTCTTCGATGATCTGTTCAATTCTGCTGCTCATTTTAATTCTCCTTATCTTTTATCCTGCGGCATTCCTTCTGAATTTCGGGCGGCATACTTTGCGCGGATTTCTTTTTCCACAAAATCCGGAACAAATTTGTGAATGTCGCCGCCAAAAGCAGCTACTTCTTTTACTACCGTGGAGCTGAGGTACGCATACTCCAGCGAGGTAATCAGAAACGTGGTATCTACTTCCGGTTCCAGAACGCGGTTCGTCTGTGCCATCTGCAGTTCATATTCAAAGTCTGTGATCGCGCGGAGTCCGCGGACGATCGTATGCGCCTGGCATTCCTTCGCAAAATCAACAGCGAGCCCGCTGAAAGAACGGACTTCGACATTTGGAATGTCCTGGGTCGCTTTCTTTAGTATATTAACACGTTCTTCCACAGAAAACAACGGAGATTTTGAGGAATTATGTAAAACTCCCACGATTACGCGGTCAAAAAGCTTGGATGCACGCAGAATGACATCCAGATGACCATACGTTACAGGGTCAAAAGTTCCCGGGTATACGGCTGTCTTCATGATTCTTTTACTCCTTCGTGTTTGCTTTTCGGGGTAAGGAATACATGGACATTTGTCTTATAGATTTTTTTCTTCAGAATTTCGTATCCGGCATCCTCCGCCCAGTCGAAATCAGTATTCAGCGATGCTTCTACAACAATTAAGGTATCCTCACCGATAAAAGAGGCGTCGCGGAACGCATACAGCACGTCCTTTTCCAGTCCCTTATCGTATGGCGGGTCCATAAAAATGCAGTCAAAAGGCTCCTGTCCCTGAAGCGACTGCAGAGCTGCATGCGCTTCCATGGGCAGGAGCACTGCCTGCTGTTCCAGCTTCGTAAATTTTAAATTCTGCCGGATACAGTCTGCTGCTGCTTTGTTCTGCTCTACGAACCACGCGCGCTCGGCGCCGCGGCTCAAGGCCTCGATTCCGATCGCCCCGCTTCCGGCGAACAGATCGAGAAAGCGCGCATCCGGCAGATACGGCTGAAGCATATTAAATAAGGTTTCTTTGATCCGGTCCGTCGTCGGCCGGGTCTGTCTGCCGGGAACCGTCTTTAATGGAAGACTCCGGCATTTTCCTGCTATTACTCTCATGTTGGTCTTATTTTCGTCCTTACTGTTTTTGTTTGATGGATCAGTCGGCTTTCAACTGCTCTCTCCAGTCCAGATCTCCTCTTGCAAGTCCCAAAATCAGAGACTCCGCAGTTCCGATATTTGTTGCAATCGGGATATTGTACTGGTCGCAGGTACGGATAATTTTGTAGACATCCGGCTCTTTCGGATTGATCATCGTCGGATTGTAAAAGAAAATTACCATATCCATATCGCCGCGTTCAATCATCTCGGTAAACTGTTTGTCTCCGCCTACGCTTCCAGGCAGAAACTTGTGTACATGAAGATTCGTCACCTCTTCAATCCGCCGTCCGGTTGTTCCGGTGGCGTACACCTCATGTTTCATGAGGATTCCCTTGTATGCAATACAGAAATCCTCGATCAGACTCTTCTTGCTGTTGTGTGCTATGATTCCAATATTCATTACTGCAAACCGCCCCTTCTCCTGTTTTTACTACCATGTACAGCAATTATAACAAATTTATTTTTAATACGCAATTCTTTTTGTGAATTTTTTACACAGTTTTTATATCTTTTTCTGCCGTTCCATTTTTCCTTCTTCTTTTACTTTCTCCGCTTTTCCGGAAAAAATACAGAATCTGGAAGTTTATTTTTATTTTCTTTCCACATACTATGACCGTAGCAGAACAGATGAAAACGCATCCGGATCTGCTTCACAGCAGCTTTTAACAAGCACAAAGATAAAGGAGGGAATGAACATGGCGAATCGTTCATCGAATACCGCAGCAGTACCAGAAGCAAAAGGCGCTCTGGACAAATTCAAATTTGAGGTGGCAAGCGAACTCGGCGTGCCGCTCAGTGATGGCTACAACGGTAACCTGACTTCCAAACAGAATGGTTCTGTCGGAGGTTATATGGTCAAAAAGATGATTGAGCAGCAGGAACGCCAGATGTCCGGCGGTTCTTCTGGCCAGTACTAATCATCCCGGTATAACATCCTGATGCCGGAACAGGCATCAAAAAGCGTGAGCTCTTTTCTTTTCGGAAAAGCTCACGCTTTTTTCTTGCTCCCGCAGAGCTGGTACATAATACTTACAGATCAATGCTTCCGGTTACATCATCATTGATTACGTAGTAAGCAGTAAATTCCTCCGGTTTCACATAAACCTTCAGGCTCTTTAATTCCTCTGCTTTCTTGCCATATCCTTCGGTCCAGATCTGCTGGATTCTCTCGTACAGATCTTTCTCCTTGATTTCTCTTCCGCCGAACTGCAGAATCATCTCCTGCTCCGCTTCTTTCTTTGCTGCTTTTGCAGGTGCTTTTTTCTCTGCCGGCTTTTTCGCTGCTGCTGGTTTTTTCGGTGCAGCCGCTTTCTTGGTCGTTGTTTTCTTTGCTGTTGTGCGGGTTGTTTTTGCAGCTTTTGCTGCCGGTTTTTCTTCTGCTTTTGCAGGTGCTTCCACTGCTGCTGCAGTTTCCTTTACAACTTCTTTTACAGCTTCTTTCTCTGCTGCGGTTGTTTTTTCTGCTGCTTTGGTCTCTACTTTTACTGTCTCGTTCTCTGCTGTCTTAGCCTGGGCAGCTGGTTTTTTCTTTACCATATCTGTTTCCTCCCATTTGGACCGGCCCTGTATGTTTTGGAAAAGCCGTCCTGCAAACTATCATTCAGGCGAACGCTTGACACCCACGGTCCGCACATTTTTTGATTCCTTGTTTATGATACATGAATTTTTTTGTCATTTCAAGTAATATCTGATTTCGCACGAATTTTCCACGAAATTGTACCGTCATTTTCCACACTATCCAATCAGGCCGTTATTTTTATCTAATTTTGCATTTTAAAACCGGATTTTTTTGTAATTTTTCACAATCCAATGTCGTGGTTTTCCAGATCAAGATACGATTTCATTACCTTTTTCAGCAGTTCATGCTCCGGTTTTTCAAAATAAGGATCGTCGGCAAGCAGTTCTGAGGCCGCCTCACTCGCTTTCTGCAGGATATCGGCATCCCGGAAAATATCTGCCATCTGGAATTCCATATCCCCGCTCTGGCGCGTTCCCAGCAGATCGCCGCTGCCGCGCAGTTTCAAATCTTCCGAAGCAATATAAAACCCGTCGTTCGAATGATTCAAGATTTCCAGACGTTTGGCAGTCTCCTGATCTTTGTTTCCGCGGATGAAAATACAGTAGGACTGATGCTCTCCTCTTCCGACACGTCCGCGGAGCTGATGGAGCTGTGCAAGGCCGAACCGTTCGGCATTTTCCACCATCATCACCGTCGCATTCGGCACATTGACGCCGACCTCCACGACTGTCGTCGAGACGAGTACCTGGATTTCTCCGCTGGCGAACCGCTCCATGATCTCGTTTTTCTGCGCCGCCTTCATCTGCCCGTGCAGCATCTCTACTGTGATGCCCGGCAGCTCTTTTTTCAGGATCTGTGTATAGTCGGTGACGTTTTCCGCTTCCAGACCCTCGCTTTCCTCCACCATCGGGCAGATCACATACGCCTGACGGCCCAGTTCGACCTGACGCGTGATAAAGCGGTAAGCTTTTGGACGGTAAGACGTATCCACCACACAGTTTTTGATCGGCAGACGCTTCGCCGGAAGTTCATCAATCACAGAAATCGAAAGATCTCCGTACAGAATGATAGCCAGGGTTCTTGGAATCGGCGTTGCACTCATGACGAGAACATTCGGCGGTTCCCCTTTTTCGGCAAGTGCCGTTCTCTGCCGGACACCGAAGCGGTGCTGTTCGTCTGTGATGACAAGCGCCAGATTTTTGTACTGTACCTTTTCCTGGATCAGCGCATGTGTGCCGATCACCATTTTGCAGCTTCCGTCTTCCAGACTGGCATAGATTTCCCGGCGTTCTTTTGCTTTCGTGGATCCAGTCAGAAGGTGGGGATTGTATTCCGTCAGATTGTTTTCTTTCAGCAGTGTGCAGAGCGATTCATAGTGCTGCCGCGCCAGAACCTCCGTCGGAACCATCAGCGCCGACTGGTAGCCGTTCTCGGCTGTCATAATCATTGCAAGAAATGCCAGAATCGTCTTTCCGCTTCCGACATCCCCCTGTACCAGCCGCGCCATGCGGGTATGGCCTTTTAAATCCCGCTCCAGTTCGCCCCACACGCGCATCTGTGCATTCGTGAGACGGTACGGCATATTTTCGATGACTTCCTCCGTCTTCCAGACGGCGCGGATCGGGAACGCATTGGTAATTCCCTCCGTCTGCTCTTTTAACTGCCGCAGGGACAGGATGAAGAGAAAAAACTCTTCGAACACAATTCTGCGCCGCGCCGTTGCCAGATGCTCCTGGTCTTTTGGAAAATGAACCTCATGGAGGGCATAATTGATTTCACAGAGTTCATACCGGGCACGGATTTTCTCCGGCAGATAGTCCTGCGCAGGTGCGCATCGTTCCAGCACCTGTGCGACGGCCTTGCTCACCATCTTGTTCGTGAGACCGGCTGTCAGCCCATAAACCGGCTGAAGACTTGCCAGAAGCTCATGGTATGCGGCAGGAGTGAAGATTTCCGGCTGTTCCATCACGAGACGGCCTGATTTTTCCTGTATCTTTCCGCGGAAGATAAAAACACTGCCTTTCTTCAGCGTGCTCCGCAGAAACGGCATATTAAACCAGGTAAGCTGCAGCCGCACCGGCTCCTCGTAGAGTTCCAGGACAACGACGCTCTTTCTCTGGTTTCCTTTTACCGACGGACTGTGGACAATTCTTCCGTATACCGCATTCTTTTCCTCTTGTCTGCATTCGCGAAGGGGAACCGGCTCTGCATAGCAGTCATAATCTCTTGGATAATAATGCAGAAGCTGCTGCAAATTGTAGATTCCTACTTTTGCAAACAGCTTCTCCGTTTTTTCACCGATCCCCTTCAGTGTTGTCAGGGATTCCGTATTCATATTTTTCTTTCCTTACTCTTATTCAACCGAAACGACACAGTAGTAAATCGGCTGTCCGCCATAGTTTACTTCCACATCGCAGTCCGGATATGCCTGCTCAATCTTTTCGCCAAGGCTTTCGGCATCTTCCTCACTCATATCTTCACCGTAGTAGATGCTGATCAGCTCGCTGTCCTCATCGACCATGGCGCGGATGGTTTCTTCTGCAACGGCAAGAATATCCTGTCCGACAGCGAGAAGTCCGTGATCGCCAAGTCCCATGATGTCGCCTTGATGGATCTCTTTCTCATCGATGTGGGTATCACGTACCGCGTACGTTACCTGACCGGTTTTTACCATCTGGATGCCCTCTGTCATGGCCTCCTCGTTCTCTTCTGCAGATTTCTCCGGCACATAGCTGATCATGGCTGTGATGCCCTGCGGAACGGTTTTGGTCGGAACAACGATGATATTTTTGTCCTCGGTCATGGCTTTTGCCTGATTTGCTGCGAGGATGATGTTTTTGTTATTCGGCAGAATAAAGATATTCTTTGCATTGACCTTCTCAATTGCAGTCAGCATATCCTCGGTGCTCGGGTTCATGGTCTGACCGCCCTCGATCAGGTAATCAACACCGAGTCCCTGGAAGATCTCTTTGATTCCCTCTCCGATGGATACGGCGATGAATCCGTTCTCCTTCGGCGGCTGTTTTGCTGCTTCTTTTCTCTTCTTATCTTCCTCTTCCTGCTGTGCTGCGATCTTTTCTGCGTTCTTGATCAGGCGCTCCTGATGCTCCTCACGCATGTTGTCGATCTTCATTCTGGTCAGCTGTCCGTACGTCAGCGCCTTGGAAATTGCTTTTCCAGGATCGTTGGTATGTACGTGTACCTTAACCAGCTCGTCGTCTGCAACAAGAACGATCGAATCTCCGATTCCGTTCAGGAAATCTTTGAATGCATAAACCTCTTCATCCGGAAGCGGGTTTTCCAGCATAATGATAAACTCGGTGCAGTAGCCGAATTTGATTTCTTTTTCTGTCTCTTTGGACGGTCTGACAAATTCTGTCTTTGCTTCCGGCATCTCGAAATTCAGATCGATCTCTTTTCCGAGGAACGCGTCATATGCGCCCTGCAGTACGGTTAAGAGACCCTGTCCGCCGGAATCCACAACGCCTGCCTCTTTTAATACCGGCAGCATCTCTGGTGTCTGGGAGAGCACGTACTCTGCATGCGCGAGAACGTCCTCGATGAATGCGTTCAGATCTTCGCTTTCCGGTGCAAGCTCTGCTGCTTTCTCTGCTGCTCCCTTTGCCACGGTCAGGATGGTACCTTCTTTTGGCTTCATAACGGCTTTGTATGCAGTCTCGACTGCTTTTTCCATTGCCTCTGCAAGAATCTCTGCATTCAGCTCTTCATAGTCGCGGATCTTCTTGGTAAAGCCACGAAGGAGCTGGGAAAGAATAACGCCGGAGTTACCTCTGGCACCGCGCAGAGAACCGGAAGAGATTGCCTTGGAAAGGTTGTACATGTTCACTTCTGTGAGCGAATTTACTTCCTTGACTGCGGACATGATCGTCAGCGTCATATTGGTACCTGTGTCGCCGTCCGGTACCGGGAACACGTTCAGCTCATTGATCCACTCTTTCTTTACTTCCAGATTTTTTGCACCAGCCAGAAACATTTTTGCCAGTAAGCCGGCATCAATTGTATTTGTAGCCACTTTCTTCATTTCCTCCTATTACCATCAGTCGATGACGCGAACGCCTTCAACCAGGATGTTGATTTTTTCAATTTCCATTCCGGTGAACT
>NZ_CDRRUH010000051.1:0-24265 GCF_977045365.1 Fusicatenibacter sp. | reverse complement strand
AAAGGTGTCCTTTTTGGTTGTTTATCCAGAAAAAACAGTAATTTTTCTTTCAATAAGGGAATTCCCCATTCTGCTGGATGCGCTCTCGGCAAAACGGGGATATTATTTTCTAAAAGCGAAATCTCTGTCTTTGGATATCTCGCTATTACTAAAGAAACGGTATGCCGCTTTGGCAGAACTTCTGGAGCCGGTAGCTGCCCAAGTAGATTTTCCGGGCGATGCTGCAAAAGCGTCTATGATCTTGAAGAAACGTGACTTCAAACGCTGGTCAGTAAAATTTATGTCCACAAACTCTTCTTGCCAGTTCTTGTATTCCGCCGTCATTTGGATCTCCCCTTTTTCTTTAGTATAACATGGGAACATATAAATATCTATGATTACTTATGGGTCAAGTTAAGAGCTGAAGCAAGGGGTTTTACGACGCATTGGATAATTGAAAAAAGCGCAAAACCTCGAGGGAACAGCACTTCCCTCAAAATTTCACGCTTCTGATAAGCCGGCTTTTCTTATTCTTTCTTTCCTTCTGTTGTTCCGTATCGATTTCATGCCGGAACAGCCTTATTATAACGGATTCGATGGCCTTTTTGCAAGCTTTTTTTCACAGATCACAACCGCCAGCGTCAGGAAAAATCCCATCAAGCTGCACCACATTCCCGCAGTCCATCCCGGTGCATGGTACTCGAGGACGATCTGATGCTCACCCGCCGGGATTCTGGCACCGAGGAAGGATGTGTTGGCGCGGAACAGGTTTGTTTTCCGTCCATCCACTTTCAGTACAAAGTTTTCATCGTATGGAATGCTGGTGATGAGATATCCGTCTTTTTCCACGGAAACTACACCCGAGATGCCGTCACCGCCATATGTCTTTGTTGTTCCTCCAATTAACGTAAGTTTCTGCTGATACAGCCGTTCCACCTTTTCCAGCGGCTGCGCTGTGCCAGTCCAGGCCCCCAGATTTTTCAATATATAATGGCCTTTTCCCAGCCGAAGGGATGCCGTTCCGTCTTCCCGCATCGTGACAAGATAATGGAACTCTGTATTCTCATTCGCATACGTATGGTTGATGCCGGTCAGGCGGTTGGTCTGGCCGTTGATGCGGACGAACATGTCATGGCTGGCTTTTTGATTATCGACATCGAAGGAAACAGCAAGCAGCGTTGCTCCTTCCGCTGCATCTGGTAACTGCGCTGAAACAGTTACGGATTTCTTCGCCTCAATCTCATAGCCATCTGCTGTTTTCTGAATGCACAGACCTTCCTGATCGGTCTCCGGGATTTCAAGTTCTGTCTTCTGGAAGCGGCTGTGAAACAGGGATTTTATGGAATCACGGTTCGTATTTGAATCGGCAGTTTCTCTGGAGCCGTCCGCGGATTCTGCCAGCCTTTCCTGATCCGGGACCACTGCGGTTGTCTCCAGGAGTTCCTGATTCTGCGGATAGCCGAGAGACTCGTATTCTGACTCCGAAACCACCTGATCTGTCACATAGGCAATCGGCGCGGCGGATTCTGCCCGGTAAACCCGGAATTCGCCGTAATCGCGATACAGTTCGTACCCTTCCGGCTGTGTCTGCGCCAGAATGTATTTCACACCCATGAGCCGCCAGAACAGCGGATCATCAGAAACAGTCTGCATCATGCGGTTGCGGAAGGCTTCGTTGATGCCGTATGTCTCGTCCCGGAAATTCTTATATTCTGCATTGTACGCCGAGGAATAAATCGTCGAGATATTCTGCCCGATATCCCAGATCCGGTTGACGTTCGCAAGGTTCTGCGCACCGTCGCCGTACTGCTCGATGCGGTACCAGCCGGGATCTTCCGCGCGGATTTCACGGATTGCAGATGCAATTTTTTCGTCCGTCAGGGATGCATACGTTTCGTATGGGATCATCACGTTTCTTTCCTGGTTGATTGCTTTTCCCGCAAAGATGAGAATAACAGCACTGAAGACGAGCGGCAGGAACGGAAGGTTCCGGCCCCGAAACAGTTTCTTTGCCGGGAACCAGCGCCATACCAGATAACACGCCGTCACACAGATTATATCCAGCATGCCGAGATGCCAGTACTGTTCAAAATACGTTTCCTGTCTGGCGTTCCACATCAGGAACAGCACGATGAGATACGGCAGGAATTCCCGCAGTTCTGCCATGGCTTTCCGCGCAAATCTGGCATCAACCCGGGTTTTTCCACACTCCCGTTTCCGGGCAAGCTGGTTTTCCACATAAAGTGCGGCTTCTGCACAGAGAACCGGGAGGAATGGAATGAATACTTTATCTTTGCTGTACAGGCCTCCGTTCAAAAGATAGCTAAACAACGGGATGCAGAAAAACACCAGAAGAAACAAAGACAGCAGTTTCTCACGAAACCGGCTTTTTCCAAGTACCCGTCCAAAAAGGGCTGATGCGGCAAATGCTGAGAGACCGATGCCGTACGGTGTATAGCAGAGACGCAGAATCAGAAACTGCGGTTTCCACATCGCCGGGTCGGTAAAGAGTCCTGCGATTCCGCCCTCTGCGCTGCCGCGTCCGCCGCCGCTGCTGCCGAACAGTGCCGCGGCCGCTGGAATCAGCAGAATACATGAAAGCAGGATTGCTGCCAAAACCGGAAATGCAAAACGGATTGCTGCGCGGAAAAAATCCAGAACTGCCCTTGCAGTATCACTGCGTCCGGCAGCTTTTTCACATGCCTTCTGATTTTTCCCTGCTGCACCATTTTTCTCCCGCATCCCACTTCGCTTTTCTTCTTCTGCCGCATCCGAAGTATTTTCCGCATAGCATTTGAAATACTCCGTCACCGCATACGCCGTAAGCGCAAGCAGTCCGCCGACAGAAAAATAAAAGCTGGTCAGGATCATGCCGAGAATGGCAAGGATCAGCAGTCCGCTTTTTTTCTTCTGAAAATGGCGGTCTACGCCTATCAGTGCCAGAAGGAGAAACGGCATGTAGTTGACAAACATGAGCTGATTATAGGAATGATACAGAAGTGCGGTAGAACCCGTAAAGAAAAGTGAGGCAAAAAGACAGGTGCCGTAATGCAGTCCCTTTTTGCGGAGCCACAGATAAAAGAGCGCCGCGTCCGCCGCATACAGCACGGCGGAAGAACCCATCACCCAGAGATCCATTGGGATGAAGGGGAAACAGCAGGATAACAGTACAACGGGACTGAACAGTCCGTAATATGCAAAATTGTAAATATTCTGTCCTCCGCCCAGGTTCCAGGCGAACTCAGGGAAGAGGTTTCCGGTGGCGTAAAACCGTTTTCGGAAGTAATCGGCGAGTGTGCTGTGCTGGCTGATCCAGTCGATGGAAGAGCCGAATACGCCGTAACGCAGAACGAACAGCCAGCACAGGAACAGAGCGAAGAGAAACAGACCTGCGGCAGTCCAATCCTTTCGAAAGAGGCTTTTCACGAAAAATTTTGTCCGTTTTTCTGACTGCCGCTCCTTTTTCTGTACTTTCTTCGGACCTTTCGTTTCTTTTAATTTCACATTTTTCATGCCCGGATTTCTCCTCTTTCAGAAGCATGGTGCCTGCCCGCATACTCTGGAAAATACACGTTTTTCTTTTCTGGCGTATGTGTATCTCTTCTTCTCTTTGCAGCACTCTCCTGCTTTTTCACCGGCTGCACGCTGTGTGCTTTGGCCAGTTCTTCGCTTGTCTCTTTTAAGAGATAGATCGGACGGTGCTTTGTCTCAAGATACGTTTTGGAAAGATAAACGCCCACGATTCCGGTGCAGAAAAGCTGTACGCCGCTCACCATGAAAATAATACATGCCATAGACGGCCAGCCCGCAACGGGATCGCCGAACAGCAGAGTCCGTACGACAATGAATGCGATCAGAATCATGGAAATCATACAGAACAGCACGCCCATCACCGAAGCGAGGGACAGCGGGGCCACGGAAAAACCGGTGATACCGTCGATCGAGTACGCGAGGAGTTTTCGAAGCGGCCACTTTGATGTTCCGGCGCAGCGGTCCTCGTGTTCGAACTCCAGCCATTCCGTGTGAAAGCCGACCCATCCGAAAATACCCTTCGAGAAACGATTGTATTCGCTCATTTCCAGCACGGCATCGACCATTTTGCGGCTCATCAGGCGGTAGTCCCGCGCGCCGCTCACGATCTCTGTTTTGGAAAGGCGGTTGATCACACCGTAAAAGGCGTTCGAGAGAAAAGATTTTATTTTTCCCTCGCCCTCCCGCGAGCTGCGGCGGGCTGCCACGCAGTCGCAGGTGCCGCTCTGAAGCATCTCGTACATCTTTGGAAGAAGGGACGGCGGATCCTGGAGATCAACATCCATCACGGTTACGTAATCGCCTTTGGCCGCCTGCAGTCCGGCGTACATGGCTGCCTCTTTTCCGAAATTTCTCGAAAACGAGAGGTAACGGCAGCGTGCATCTTTTCCTGCAAGCTGGCGCATCTCGAACAGGCTGTGATCCTTTGAGCCGTCATCGACAAAGATCAGCTCAAACTGGACTTTCTGCAGTTCCTGCATTTCGTCCATCTGCTGCGTCATCGCCTCATAGTAGACGGGTATTGCTTCTTCCTCGTTATAACACGGTATGATAATACTGATTGTTTCCATTGTTTTTTCCTCCCCTGTTCTGTCTCGTTCTTCAGTCAGTCAGATCATTTTATTCTCCCTCAGATTCAGACTCCCCATCTGCCTCCGGGAAATGCAGGATTACTTTGAACAGATCGCCGTCTGTCGCAAGTTCCATGCGGCCGCCCATGTTGGCGGTGTAGCTCGATGCAATCGCAAGGCCAAGGCCGTGGCCCTCGCTCGTCCGTGACTCGTCGCCGCGCACGAAGCGTTCCATCATTTCTTCCGCTTTAAAATTCATTTCGTAGGCGGAAATGTTTTTCATCGTTACGAAGATTTCTCCGTTTTCTTTTCCGGCATCGATGTAGACGCGTGTGCCCTCCAGGCTGTATTTCAGAATGTTTTCAACGAGATTCTGCACGACGCGGTACATTTTTCCATTATCCCCAAGGAACGGCAGCGGCTCTTCGCCGAGCGCTGTGCGGAATGACAGACCGCTCTGCGCGATCGCATCATCCATGTCGGCGAGGGTCTGTTCGAGCAGGCGCTTCATGTCCATTCGTTCCATCTGGAATTTTTCGGTTCCGCTTGTCGATTTGGAGAGTTCGAAGAGGCTCTGGATCATCTCTTTTAGCTGCTCCTGTTTGGCGGAAATGACTTCGACGTAATCCTGCGCCGCCGGGGTCAGGTCTTCTTTTTTCAGGAGATCGGTGTAGCCGACCATGGAGGTGAGCGGTGTTTTCAGATCGTGCGATACGTTGGTGATCAGGTCGATTTTCAGGCGTTCGGCCTGCATCTGTTTTTCTACGCTTTTCTGCATGGCGCTCTCGATGTTTTCCAGTTCTGCGAAGGCCGGGTACAGCAGGGATTTTTCGGAAATTTCATCCATCCGGCTTTCCATGCTGCCCTCTGCCATGGTGTGAATCTGTTCCAGTAAAAGTCCCATTTCGCGGTTTAGGCGGCTGCGGTAGGTTTTCCAGGCGAAGAGGATCAGAATCAGCACGGTCGTGCCGATGGTGATGGCAAAGAGCGGCTCATTGTCCCAGCCGTCTGCGAGTCCGAAGAGCATGGTGACTGCGAGCAGCAGTTCCAGGATCATTGCAATACGGAACGGCCATTTGCTCTTGGCTGCGAGCTGTTTTTCCAGGCTGGTGCGGGCTTTGTAGTGCTCAATTTCGCGGAAAATGAAGAAGGATTCTTTCAGTTTCTTTTCCGTGTATCGGTTCAGAAGAATTCCGACGCAGAAAAGGAAAATGCCGCATATAAGGAAGTACAGAACGCCTGTCTGCACACATCCTGCTGCGTTGTGCCATGTGCCCGCGAGGCTGTAGCTGATGTAGCTGTGCTGGAATGGTCTTACCCACCAGGAAAGGGCGATACCTCCGATCAGGATCAGGAGTTCGTTCGGCAGTTTTTCGGATTTTTTCAGGAAGAGCTGCTCTTTTTCGATTTCGACGGCGGCTCTGGCTTCGAACTGCATTTGTCTTATTTTTGCGTTCTCATCTTCTTCTGATTCGGATGGATCTGTATTTTCTTCGGATGTTTTCGTTGGATTCATAACCGGGCTCCAGGTGTTTTTCCAGTGTTTCCATACGATACCGATCACTGCGGCTATGCTTACTGCACCGATGACGGTTGCTCCCACGCCGATGCCCCAGTCGATGCTGCGCCAGAAGCCCCAGGCAAATTCATCGCCCCATTTCCGCAGGAGTTTTCCACACAGGATGAGGACCATGCCAAGGTCGAGGAGCATCCAGGTCAGGATGCGTTTTTCTGTTTCAGTCAATTTTTTCGATTTTGTATCCAATTCCCCATACCACCTTTAAATATTTTGGATTTTTTGGCGTGATCTCGATTTTTTCTCGGATACGCCGGATGTGTACCATGACGGTATTTTCTACGCTGTAGGCGTCTTCCTGCCAGACCTGGCTGTAGATTTCTTCGGCCGGGAATACGTAACCGGGGTGCTCCATGAGGAGTTCCATGATTTTGTATTCGGTTGCAGTCAGGCGGACGGGTTCGCCGTCGACGAGAAGTTCTTTGGTGTTTCGGTTCAGGAGCAGGCCGCCGTTTTTGAGGATGTCCTGATTCTGAGTTGTTCCGCCTGCGGCTCCGAGTGAAAAGTAGCGGCGGAGCTGGGATTTGACGCGGGCCATGAGTTCGGCGGTGTTGTATGGTTTGGTGACGTAGTCGTCGGCGCCCATGGAGAGGCCGATGACTTTGTCGCTCTCTTCGGTTTTGGCGGAGAGCATGATAATTGGGATGTTGTTTTTTTCTCTTATTTTCATTAAGGCGGAGAGGCCGTTCATTTTGGGCATCATGACGTCGAGGAGGATCAGATGGATCTGGTCTGTCATGAGGATATCGAGGGCTTCCATTCCGTTGTAGGCTTTTTTGACGGTGTAGCCTTCCAGTTCTAATAGTTTGCCGAGTGAGCGGACGATTTCGCGGTCGTCGTCTACGACTAATATGTTGTATTGGTTCATGTTATTTTTCCCCTCTTGGTTCTATGGTGTTTATGATAGCAGAGAAAACGGAGATTCTTTGGATAAAAAACTGACATTTTTCTTAAGAAATGACGGACGGGCAAATGTGCAAACGGACGGGCGCAGCGGATTGCGAATATCCGCTTTGACTTTACAGGAAAATTCTGTAAATCAAAAAACTCTACCTCTTTAGCGAAGGCAGAGTTTTCTATTAGTAGCTTATCATGCATTTCCATACATGCCAATTTTTTATGCGCTTTCCAGACATTCAATCACTTGAACTCCCCATTTAAAAAGGGCGGTTCGCATGGCGAAGGTCAGGACTGCGGTAAGCAGAATCATCACGATCGTGGTGATGTGAATGTTGAGGTGAAGTTTTCCGTACAGCAGGTAACCGGCTCCGATCAGGATCGCGCCGACGGCGAGGTCGATGAGGACGGAGATCATGGCGCGGTTGTTGGATTTTATGGCGGCGGTTTCGTTTTCCCAGTTTAGTTTCGGAAATGCAAGGTCAAAAAGGAGCTGTTCGTAGTTGACGAACAAGGTAAATAAAACCGTGATCGCTGTGGTGTAAAGAAGGGTCGCCGGGTGCAGACCGAAGACGACCGCGATGATGTTGAAGGCCAGGGCGTACGGCAAAGTGCCAAGGAGGCTGATCAGGATGCCGCTTACCAGCATGGCACGGATCTGATCATGATAGCTCATCGGAATGCATTTCATGTAAATGTATTCGCTGCCTTTTCGGGACATCGCTGTGGCGGAGATCATGCAGAACATGGACATCATGACGGCGATTCCGGCGGCGGTAAGAACAGCAATTGCAACGGGCAGTTCCCCTTTCAGGAGGCGGAATATAGTGCCATCGGCAACAAGCCGGTTCCAAAGGCCGGTGGTTTTAGCCATGCCAAGGCTGGAAATGATTGAAATGAGGGCAATACCAAGCATGAAGACCGGCCAGATGAGAGGCATCAGAACACAATTCATGAACCAGGCCGGTGTGCGGTACAGTTTTTTCCATTCAATCATCGCGTAGGTGCGGACCGGATTTTTGCTTTTGACGGTTCGGGTCACTTCTTCTTTGGATAAAATGCGTTTTTCGCTGGTGGTCTCGCTCATGCCGAGGACAGCCGGAAGGTAGATTTTCCAGGCGAGGGCGAAAAAGGCAGCAAGGATGACGGCGGTTGTAGCGATGTAGAGTATCATTTTGAGAAACGATGCATCTGCAAGACTTCCGGTCATCAGAGGCAGGTTCGGAAAGATGGTCCGAAAGGCGCGCAGAGTGCCTTTCTGGCTTTCCATCAGGTTCATGATATCCTGCATATCAAAGTTTCCGATACTGCGTGAAAATACGTTGATGCCGATCGCAAAAATCAGAGATGCGGCGAATCCAAGGTAGCTTAAAAAGTCTTTGTTTCGAATATTTTTGAACAGGCGCATCACAAGCATCGTCAGGACTGCGGCGTAAACGAGCGGCACAACCGGAAAAATAAGGCAGGCGAGGATCATATTGATCCAGTAAAGAATACCCATTTTTGCGCTGATGCCATAGCCTAAAAGAAACGGAAGGAACAGCAGCACAATAAGGTAGTATTCGTTCAGCAGGCAGCAGAAGCCTTTCGCACCGACAATCTGCACCGGGGTAAACGGCAGCGGCAAAAGCTTTACAAGATCAGAATCCATGTAATACTCGCTCAGAAACAGCGGCAGGCCATAGAAGAAAATGACCATCATGCCGATGGCGCAGACGAATTCGATCAGCAGGGTTTCCAGACCGAGCGGCTGCAGGAAGGTATAGCCGGAATATCCCAAAAGAAACAGTAAGACCGATACGGGAAGGAGGCAGACGCCAAGCAGAAGGTAGACAACGATACGTCCTCCGTCCGAAAATGCTTTCTTTTTTCCGCTCTTCTGATTGCTTTTTCCTGGTCCGCTTTTCAGAAGGAAACGGGTGAGAATCCATAAATTACGCATGTTCGGTGATCTCCAAAAAGATATTTTCAAGCGTCTGATCCGGATAGGCCGCTTTTAATTCTTCCAGGGTACCCAGGTATACCTGGCGGCCGTGATGGATGATGGCGATGCGGTCGCAGAGTTTTTCCGCTACTTCCAGCACATGGGTGGAAAACAGCACGGCGTTTCCGGCATCGGCGTGTTCACGCATCATCTGTTTGAGCTCGTGCGCGGAGCGTGGGTCAAGGCCGGTCAGCGGCTCATCGAGAATCCAGACCGGCGGCTTGTGGATCAGTGCGCCCATCACCATGATTTTCTGACGCATGCCATGCGAGTAGCTCATGATACGGCTCGAAAGGTTCTCTTCCATCTCAAAGCGTTTTGCGGTTTCTTCGATAAAACGCTGACGCTCTTCCGTTCCGACACCGTAGATATCTGCCATAAAATTCAGATATTCAATTCCCCTGACGCGAAGAAACGCATCCGGGTCGTCGGGCACAAAACCGAACTGGCGCTTGGCTTCGAGCGGATCCTTCTGGATATCTTTTCCATTGATTTCAATCGTTCCCTCGGACGGTGCCAGGATGCCGGTGATCATTTTTAATGTTGTCGTTTTCCCGGCTCCGTTTGGGCCGATAAATCCGGTGATCTTTCCATCTTCGATATCCCAGGAAAGATCATCGACGGCTTTTTTGCTTCCATCGCCGTAAATTTTGCTGACGTGGTTCAGACGAATCATGTTTTATTCCCCCTCTTTTTTTCTTGTAAAACGAAACTGTGATTCTCTTGCTTCGTTTCTAAAAACAGACTGCCCTTTTCTCACTCCGAAAGCTCTTATCCTTCCCTGCGCAGGAAAAGGAGTCAGGCGGATCTTCGCAATCCGCTTCGCTACTTGCTTGATTCGGTTAAATTTCGAAGCACGGACTGTGATCTTGTGTTTTTTTCAGTATGCATTCTTCTGCCAGAACTGTCAATCAGCGGAACGAAAAATACAGAATTTTGTAAGAACTTGTAAGACTTTTAGAGCGTGTCTGAAAAAAAAGATACCGCAAAGTGAAGCCTGCAGATTGCGGAAATGCTTTTTCAGACACGCTCCAGAATCAAATCCGATTTTACCCTCTATTTTTTCAGAATCACATCGATGACTGTATCGACTCCATCCGGCAGTACCGGGTCTTCGCCGAGATCGGCGAATGCCATGGTCGGATAATCGCTGTGTACCCAGCTTGTGGAGACCGGGATTTCCGCTCCGGTTGCGACGTAGCGGATTGCCTGGATTTCTTCTTTTTTCACACCGGGCAGAGGCAGCGGCCCAACGGTATTTTCATAAACATGGAAATACAGATGGTTTCCGCGGCGCGTCACACGGCCGAAGTCCGGTTTTTCAATACCGGCTTTTCCGCAGCCGTAAATGCTCTCGCCGTTTTTCTTCATCCATGTTCCAATCTCCGCCAGCCGTTCGATTGACTCCTCCGGGATATTTCCTTTTGCATCCGGGCCGACGTTCAAAAGCAGGTTTCCACCCTTTGATACGCACTCGACCAGCTTTTTGATCAGCATCGGCGCCGGTTTGAAGAAGTGGTCGTTGGCACAGTAGCCCCAGTGATTGTTCATCGTGACGCAGGATTCCCAGGCGATATCGTTTCCATTCACATCCTGGATGCCGTTCGGCGGAATCATCTGCTCTGGGCTCACAAAGTCGCCGTGGTACGGGGTCGGATTTCCGGCCGCCAGAGAACCGTAGCCCTCTCCGCTCACCTCGAGGCGGTTGTCGATGATGACATCCGGCTGGAGATTTCGCACCATGTTGATCAGCTCCGTTGCTTTCCATGCTTCGCCGCGCAGCGTATCGTAAGAGAAGTCAAACCACAGCACATCGAGCTTTCCGTAGTTTGTACAGATCTCGCGCACCTGATTGTGCATGTAGGTCAGGTAACGGTCGAAATCGCGGTCATCGTTTTTGTATGCCGGGTTGTTCCGCATCGGGTGGTTTCGGTCGCCATAGTGCGGAAAATCGTCGTGGAACCAGTCGAGCAGTGAGAAATATAAGCCGACCTTCAGCCCCTCTGCGCGGACGGCCTCAACGTACTCTGCCACGAGGTCGCGGCCGCATTTCGTGCTGGTGGATTTGAAATCGGTATACTTGCTGTCAAACAGGCAGAAACCGTCGTGATGCTTGGCAGTCAGAACCATGTATTTCATGCCGGCCTCTTTCGCCGCTTTTGCCCATTTCCGCGGCTCGAAATCAACGGGATTGAACTCCTCGAAATATTTCATGTAATCTTCTTTTGGAATCTGTTCGATACTCCGCACCCATTCTCCGCGCGCCGAGATGGCATAAAGTCCCCAGTGGATAAACATGCCGAAACGCGCATCACGGTACCACTCCATCCGCCTTTCATAGGCTTCTCTGTCAAATTTGTACATCGTTTTGCTTCCTCCTGTTTCATTTTATATTGGTAATGATTCAGAGTACCATTTCGCATGGCTCTGAATCGTTACGTCAAGCGGATATTCGCAATCCGCTTCGCTGCTTGCTTGATTCGGTTAAATCTTGATTTTCACCCATTTTCCCTGTTTGAAACGGATCGTCGCAAAGATAAACCGGGACATCTGATCCGCCAGCACACCGAACCAGATTCCGACGATGCCAAGACCCAGCGTGTAACCGCCAAGATACGAAACGATCGTACGAATAAACGTAACGCTGATCATGGATGCAACTGCCGTATAAAGCGTATCTCCCGCACCGCGCAGGCATCCCATGTAAATAACCTGACAGATCTGGAAAATGACGACGAAGATAATGACATGGATGATGCTGACACCGATTTCAATGATATGCTGTTCTTCGAAAAACAGGCTGTACAGCCATCTTCCGCCGAAAAGATAAATGGCAACGAGGCATACTGCGATGCCCGCGCCGATCAGACGGCACGTTCTGCCGTACTCTTTCGCGAGATCCGGCTTTTTTGCGCCGAGGCTCCGGCCGATCAGTGCAACCGCTGCGGACTGGAGTCCGTCACCGAACGCAAACGAAAGCGACATAATATTCATACCGACCTGATGTGCCGCCATCGCATCGGTGCCCTGTTTGGCCGCCATGATCGCCGTCATCATAAAACCGATGCGCATGAAAACCTGCTCGAAAAACACACTGTAGCCGACTTTAATCAGGCTGCTGAATGCTGTAAACGTCGGTTTGATTTTATACTTCAGAATATAGCTGATATTCAGAAATCCGTCTTTCTTCGTGATGGAAAGGATACTCATCACACATCCGACAACCGTTCCTGTAACGGTTGCCAGCGCCGCACCCTGAATACCAAGCGCCGGGAATCCGAAATGGCCGTTAATCAGAAGATAATTCAGAATAATATTAATCGTATTCGATGTTACATTCGTGCGCATCGTGATTTTTGTATTTCCCGCACCGCGCTGTGCCGAGTTGATCCCCATCTGGATACAGTTAAAAATCATACCGCCCATGATGATACGGAAATATGTTACTGCGCCGTTATGCGTCTCCGCCGTTGAGCCGCACAGATGGATGATCGGACTTGCAAACGCCACAAATCCAACACTGAATGCAGCTGCCGTAAGAACAATAAATACAAGCGAAGTCACCAGAGTCTCATTCGCCGCACCCTGCCTCTGCTCTCCGCGCCGCCGCGCAACAAGAGCCGAAATCGATACATTCAGCGCAAAGAAAAACGCCAGACCCAGCAGCTTCGGCTGTGTCGTCAGACCGACCGCCGCAACTGCGTAAGAGCCAAGCGAGCTTACCATCAGCGAATCCACAAGACCTGCAAATGCAATAAAAAATGACTCCACGATCGCCGGCCACGCCATGTTGACGGCGGTCTGGAATGTGTCTTTGTGGTATTTACCCTGCAATTTGTTTCCTAAGTACCCCATTTCTTTTCCTCTCTTTCGTTCCAATACCAATTTCTATTTTACTTTGTTTTAACAGAAGGGTCAATACGGTACCGGCAGAAAAAACAACCATTACCGTTCACCATTGCCCCATCAGCTGCAACAAAAGCAGCCCTCATGGATAAGTTTCACTTCACAAAAGGATGGCTGTTCAGGTGCGTAAAAAAATGGGCGGATAGATTTTTTTCTTGATAAAATAGCTAATATTTTATATAATAGTATTAGCTAAAAGGAGGTGTTTTTATGATTACTGCAACTGCTACTGAAATGCAAAATAACTTCGGCCGCTATCTGACTCTTATCATGAACGGCCAGGAAATCATTATCACCAAAAACGGCCGGGAAGTAGGACGTTTTATCCCAAAGGATTCCGCCGCCTCTTATCTGACAGACTCTCTCACCGGCATTTTAAAAGAAGACTACGATCTGGATGATGCAAAACTGGAAAGGTTGAGGGAAAAGTATGATTCTGCTGATTGATGCAAATATTCTTCTGGATGTGCTGATGAACCGCCAGGATTTTGTGAAAGACTCTTCTATGATCTGGAAGCTTTGTGAGACGAATCAGGCAAAGGGATATATTTCCGCACTGACCTTTGCTAACCTGATGTATATTATGCGAAAGCAGCTGGATCCCGAAACCATTGAAAAGCTCCTGGTTCAATTAAAGTTTATCTTTGACTTTACAGATTTTGGTGTATCGGATCTGCAGCGAGCTGCAGAGATGAAATGGACTGATTTTGAAGATGCCGTCCAGAGTGCTACGGCTGAACGGCTTCATGCGGATTTTATTATAACACGGAATGTAAAAGATTTTCGGAGCAGTAAAATCATGGCACTCACACCAACGGAATTTCTTGCAAGAATTTAATCGAATCAAGCAAGTCCTGATAAGCTGCGAATATCCGCCTGACACAACAGAAAAAAGCCAGCCGCAAAAGCAAATTTCTTTTCGATTTTCGCTTCTTGTGGCTGGCTTTTCTTTTATTTTTTCCGTAACGATTCAGACCCCCATCTTACTTCCGCTACGCTACATCCCAATCTTGCTTCTTATGATATTGGTATCAAAAGTTTTTTTGACCCCTTTGATACCAGATTGCTACGTGCTTTGCACTCCCGCAATCATCTTCTTATTTTTTCAGCACAAACTCTGCCTTATTCTCCGTCGTGCTGTCGCTTCCGATGAAGACTTCGAAAGCACCGTTTTCGCTTTCTACACGCTCATTTTCCGTCAGGAAGCGAAGCTCTTCTTCTGTGATTTTGAAAATGACTTCGGTTTCTTCTCCCGGCTGAAGGGTTACCTTGCAAAAATCTTTCAGCTCTTTTACCGGGCGTACCACGGATGCGGCTACGTCGTGGATGTAAAGCTGTACGGTCTCGGTTCCCGCTGTATCGCCGGTGTTTTTCACGGTTACGGAGGCTTTGATCTCATCTTCCATGCCAAGCTCTGCCTTGTCCAGTTTCACATCTGAAATTGCAAAGCTGGTGTAGCCAAGGCCATATCCGAACGGGAACAGTGGTGCGTTCGGGATGTCGAGGTATTTGGAACGGAAACGGTCTTTGTCCTTGCCCGGCACGTGCGGTCTTCCGGTAGAATACTCGTTGTAGTGAACCGGCACCTGGCCTACAGAGTACGGGAAGCTCATGGTCAGCTTGCCGCTTGGAGCGTATGCACCGAAAACAACGTCGGCGATTGCATTGGCACCTTCGGTACCCGGCATCCATACTTCCAGAACGGCTTTCGCTTTCGATACGACATCGCGCAGGTCGAGCGGACGGCCGTTGAAGAGGACAACGACAACGTTTTCATTGACCTCCGAAACGCGCTCAAGCAGTCTCTGCTGGATTTCCGGAATGCGGATGTTCGCGTTGCTGGTTGCCTCGCCGGACTGCAGACGGTCCTCGCCGATCGCAAGAACGACAACGTCGGCCTCTTTTGCTGCGTTTACAGCCTCAAGAAGCATTGCCTCCTCTTCCTCCGGTGTATGGGACTGCTCCATCGCCTCGCCGAAGCCCTCCAGACGAATGTCGGAGCCGAGCATCGGGGAACCTGCATGGAAGCTCATGTTTGCCGTATCTGCCTGCGCTTTTACGGCCTCTTCCAGATTTGTCACATCCTTTGCATCTCCGATGAAGGACCAGGAGCCCATCAGGTTTCTGCTGTGGACATACGGTCCGACCCAGGCAATTTTTTTCTCCTTGCCAAGCGGCAGAATCTTCTCTTCGTTTTTCAGCAGGACAAACGATTTTCTTGCGGCTTCTCTTGCCAGATCGCGGTGCTCTTTGCAGAGAATGACCTCTTTTTCTTTCGTCTCATCTGCGTCTTTATACGGATTTTCAAACAGTCCCAGTTTGTTCTTCAGTTCCAGGATACGCATGCAGGACTCGTCGATCAGATCCTCTGAAATCTTGCCCTCTCTTACCAGACGGCACAGGTTTTCGCAGTAAATACCTGTCATCATATCGATATCGACGCCTGCCTCGGCGGAGCGGACAGCTGCCTCCTCGCGGTCTGCGCAGTAGCCGTGGTAAATAATCTCCTCGATCGCTGCCCAGTCGGAAATCAGAACGCCGTCAAATCCCATCTCGTCACGCAGAATGCCGCGCATCAGCTTCTTGTTTCCGGTTGCTGGAACACCGTTTACCGTATTAAAGGAAGTCATTACCATCGCTGCGCCTGCATCGATGCCGGCTTTATAGGACGGCAGATAGAAGTCACGGAAGGTATGCTCGGAAAGCTCTACGGTATTGTAGTCTCTTCCTGCTGTCGGAGCGCCATAGCCTGCGAAATGTTTCACACAGGAAGCAATTTTGTACGGCTCCTTCAGATCGTCTCCCTGGAATCCGCGCACCATTCCGGCACAGAACAGACCGTTCAGATACGGATCCTCACCGGTAGACTCCATGACACGGCCCCATCTTGCATCGCGAACCAGGTCGGTCATCGGTGCGAAGGTTACGTGAAGGCCGGAAACGGCTGCCTCTTTTGCAGCAACTGCCGCACACTTTTCGGACAGCTCCGGTTCAAACGTTGCGCCCTGTCCCAGCGGAATCGGGAAAATGGTCTTGAAGCCGTTGATGACATCCATCATGAACAGCATCGGGATATGATGCGGGTGCTGCTCCACGAAATTCTTCTGGATTTCCTTTAATGTTTCTGCGCCCATGGTACCCAGAACAGAACCGGAAAGCGCTACATTTTCCGGTGTAAAGCCTTTATCTGCCATCGGTCCCATCGCCGTGATGTCCATATCTTTATTGAAAAAGGCACCCACCACCTGGCTCATCTGGTTTACTTTTTCTTCCAGCGTCATGTCGGCCAGAAGCTCTTTTAATTTCTGCTCAGTCATTTTTTCCTCCATTGATATATTGCTGCATTTGTGTGGAGCGCTCTCCGGGTTTTCTCAGAGAGTCTATGGAGTGGGAGATGCTGCCAGGGGACACGTTTCATTTCCTGCATAATTATTTGTATATCCATAGTCATGGCTCCTATTATTGATAGCTTCTTTAATATGCCAACCTGAGAATCGTATTTAATACTCTCTTTGCAGTCACCTGAAGTTCCACTCTCGTAATCGGATATCCAGCTTCCTTATAAAGCTACTTTTCCAACTGAAATTTTACCACATCTGATCCGAAAAAATATCCCCTGGTCTGACCTTTTTCTTTCACTATTCTGACCTGTTTACTGCTGTTTTGTTATCGTTCTCCAAAGCTTCTTCTGTATTCCAGCGGCGCGTATCCCGTATTATCCTTAAACATCTTCGTAAAGTACGAGAAATTACTGTACCCCACATACAGCGACACCGTATTAATCGGCAGTGAACTCTGTGTCAGAAGCTTTTTTGCCTCCTCCACCCGCTTTTGAATAATATAATTGCTGATCGAAATACCCTTTTCTTTTTTAAAAATCCGGGACAGATAATCGGTATTCAAAAAGACAAGCTCCCCAAGCTCCTCCCGGTGAATTTCCTCCCGGTAATGTGCATCAATATAGGCGCATACCTGGCTCGTAACGGAATCTGATTTGTTGATGTACTGTCTGTACTGCACTGCTTTCCGAACCAGTACCCCGGCATATTCCATCATCTCTTCTCTTCCGTAAAGAGAATTCCGATGCAGATTTTCCATATCCGCATCGGCAAACAGCGCGTACGCCTTGATCTCCCGTTCCGAAAGCCATGCATATGCCACCTGGGTCAGATCGGTACGGAGCGCTACCAGCAATTCTCTGGTAATCATGCCTTCTCGTTCCGTCCGGTCAAGGTATTTCTGCAGCCGTTCCAGCAGCTCCTCCGGTTTTTCCTCCGAAAGCAGAGCTTTCCACAAATCCAGCTCCTTATTTTCGTAGCTGGTCTGCGGAGCCCGAAATTCGTTCAGAAACAGCACCTCATTCCGCACGGAAAGGCTTCCCTCCCGCATTTTTTGAAGATTCCGGCTCTGCTTTTGCATCCCCAGTACAGATTCCCACTGTCCGACACCGCACCACAGCTCCGGATAGATTTTTTCATTCATCCATGCAACAAATTGCCGCAGAATTTCACAGTCCCGTCCGCCGTCCTGCGGAAATGCTTTTTCCCTTGACTGTGTAACAATCCAGTAGATGCCCGGTTCCTGGTAAAAAACAGTATCTACCGTGATATCCGTTTCCTCATACAGTTCCGACAGCACATTTTCGATCACAAATTCCATGGTCGCCGTATCCCAAATTTCCCGCTTATTGCTCTTTATTTCCGGCATCAGACAAATCGGCCGGAAATAGTGTCCCGGTCCGTATGGAAGCTGACGCTGTGCTGCCGTTTCACAGAATTTTTCCTCGGAGAAGCCGTTTTTCAGCACCTTTTTCCAGATATCCTGCTGCAGAATTTTTCTGTTTTGATTCCACTTGATGCTTTCCTGTCTCAGATCCTGTATTTTCTTTTCTTTCACAACAGATTCCGCCGCACGCTGTACGGCCCCCTTCAGCTTTTCAAAATCAATGGGCTTCAGCAGATAATCGACACTGTTCAGCTGGATCGCTCTTCTGGCATAGTCAAACTCCGCATAGCTTGTCAGGAATATGACCTGGACCTTCAGCTCCTCTTTCCTGATCCACTCCACAAAGTCGAATCCCGTTCCGCCCGGCATCACGATATCGCTGATTACAATATCAATGTCCACCATTTCCATGATGTTCTTCGCCTGCTGTACGGAAAACGCAGTGTACACCTCGCTCACCCCGGTTTCTGTAAAATCGAGATTTCTTTTAATACTTTCAATCACGTACTCTTCATCATCCACGAGCAATAGTTTCATGTTCTTCTCCCCCTGTCTTGTATGGAATATGGATATCTACAATCGCTCCCCCGAGCGGGCTGTTATCGAAATGAATCTCTCCTCTATCACCATAATAATAATGGAATCGTTTCAGGCAGTTTTCAATCCCGATATGCTTTCCATGCTCGGAAATATCCTCCCCTGCTTTCAGGCTTTGCAGCGTCTCCTCCGGGAAACCGTTTCCGGTGTCCGAAATATAAATGTTGACATACTTTTCTTCGCTGCGGTCCTCCGGGTAAACCGTCACGGAAATCAGCGGAACCGTCTCCAGCGTCAGGGCATGTTTTGCTGCATTCTCTACAAACACCTGAATCAGAAACGGGAAGATTACCGCGTCTTTCACTTCTTCATGGACTTCAAAATAATAGGTGAATTTTTCCGGATAGCGCAGCAGCAGAATTTTGAGGTAATTTTCGCAGTGGTTCATCTCTGCCGTCACCGGCACCATCTCGCATGTATTGCGGAAAATATAGGCGAGATAATCGGACGTAATACGGCTCATCGACTTTGCATGGTCGTACTGTCCGAAGTCAATCATGCTGTAAATAAAGTTCAGACAGTTCATGTAAAAATGCGGACGGATCTGGATTTTCAGGTAATCCATCTCGATTTTCTGTTTTTCCAGTTCCTGCTCATACAGCGTGATCTTCAGACGTCGAATCTGGTGAATCATGTTTCGGAATTTATCGTCAATCTGCTCCAGCTCTACCAGATTTCCTTCCGACATCTGATAGGTCAAATCCCCATTGTCATATTTTTGAAGATTTTCCGTAAACATAGCGACCGGCTTCAGGATTCTTGTTTTCAGATGGAACAGCAACACGGAACCGGCAATCACCATCAGAAATGCAACGCCGAAAAGGGCAAACACATTTCCCGTCATCAGATTTAAGACTCCCGTCCAGGAGATTTTAATCCGGATTTCAAACGGTGACTGTGAAAGCTCCTGCCGGAAGGTATAATTTCCGGTATCAAGCTTCGAACTGTCCGTTACGATTCCTTTTTCCGTCAGTGTTCCGATGCTTTTTCCGTTCTGGTCAACGAGACTGACATAGCCGCTCTTCCCAAGAGACAGCTCAGAGAACGGTTCCAAAATCGTCTTCAGATTGACGTAGCAGCCGAGTCCGACGCCCTGACTCTGTGCTACCTTAAGCATATAAACCTCATCGCCCTGTTGCATCACGGTCCATTTTTTCTTGACTGCATACGTCTGCTGGGACAGACTCTTGATCTGGCGCTTCAGCGCTTCCTGCAGATTCGGATCAATGGCATAAAACCCGTCGGAGGAAATGCTCAGCTGATATAAGCTCTCATCCTTCTTCGTATAGAGAAAAACATTGTAATCCGTTCCAAAATCCCACGCTGCAGATATATATTTCTTTCGCAGCTGTGTGATGACATATTCCTCATACTGATCCTTCTCCATCAGACCCATATATTTCCAGAAAGCAGAATCCGGGTTGTATCTGTCCATTACGGTCGAAAACAGATTTCGGCTGATTCGAAAAAAACGGTTGTCCAGCTCATCCGTATACAGCTTTGAAACCTCTTCCAGCTGCTCATATACCTGCCGCTGCGTCCGGTTCAGAGTAATCATGCTCCCAGCCAGAAAAAGCAGCATCATACTCAGCAGGCCGATCAAAAGATAACGCCCCTGCTGCGCCAGTGTTGTTTTTTTCCTCTGTTTTGAAATACGCATGAAGTTTCCTCCTTTTTCTGTTTCGATACGCTCGGAATCTTTCCATGTTTGATTTTACGAACTGATCTTCTTTACTGACTATTATCATACAGCAGAAAAACAGTACACCTCATGTTTTCATAAGTCTGTACTGTTTTTCTGCTGTATGTCGGAAACACAAACGTGTTTCTCTTTTTTCATTTCCGCATGGGAATCATCCTTTTACCGCACCAAGTGTAATACCTTCTGCGAAATATTTCTGAAGGAACGGATAGATGATAAACAACGGCAGCATGGCAATAAATGCGATTGCCATACGGATGGAGGTTGTCGGCAGCTTTGCCACCTCCGCGCCGATATTTCCGGTTACTTTTCCGCTTGACAGATACTGAATATCGGTGATCATCTGGTTCAGCAGGTTCTGGATGCTGTAAAGCTTCTGACCGTCATTTCCTGATAAATAATATAAACCATTTGTCCAGTCATTCCAATAGCCAAGTGCGGAAAACAGTCCCATTGTTACCAGAATCGGTTTTCCAAGCGGAAGGGTAATGCTGGTAAAAATTTTCATGTGTCCGGCACCATCGATCTTGGCTGCCTCGAACAGCGCGTCCGGGATACTGGTGTTAAAGTAGCTTCGGATCATCAGCACGTTGTTTGCGCTTAACAGAAGACCCGGAATAATCAATGCACCGAGCGTATTTTTGATATGGAAATAATTTACATACATCAAGTAGGTCGGCACCAGTCCGCCGTTGAACAGCATCGTGAAGAATACGAAAAAGGTAATTGCTCTGCGGTATGGCAGTCCTTTCACCGAGAGCGGATACGCCAAAAGAGAAGACATGGCAAGGTTTACAGCGGTACCGACGATGGTTACCAAAATGGTGATTCCGTATGCTCTCAGGATTTTCTCGCCCTGACGGATGATATAGGAGTACGCATAGAAGCTGAATTGCTCCGGGAAGAACGAATATCCGTTGCGGATCAGTGTGTTTTCATCGGTCAGTGAGGAAATAAATACGAGTACAAACGGCAGTACAATGGATAAGGTAATCAGAATGAGTACTACATTAATCCAGAACTGGAAATGTTTTGCTTTTTTTGAATTTATCATACTTCCATCCTCCTAGAATAATGCCTGGTCTTTGTCTACTTTACGGACAATCCAGTTGCTCAACATCACGACACAGAAGCCTACCAGAGACTGGTATACACCGGCTGCAGATGACATACTGATATTTCCCTGTTCAATCAGGGCACGGTATACATAGGTATCGATAACGTTTGTGGTCGAGACCAGAACACCGGAGTTCATCGGTACCTGATAGAACAGACCGAAATCGGAATAGAAAATTCTTCCGATGCTGAGGAGCAGCAGCGTAATGATAGTCGGAACCAGGCTCGGCAGTGTGATTTTTGTGATCTCCTGCCATTTGCTTGCTCCGTCCAGCCTTGCAGCCTCATAGAAGGAAGGATCAATACCGATCAGGGATGCGATATAAATCAGGCATCCGTATCCTACGCCCTTCCAGCAGTTCGCGATAATCAGGATCGCCGGCCAGTATTTCGGTTTCTGGTACCACTGAATCGGATCCATGTGGAACAACGGAAGGATGGAGTTGTTGACAAGACCATTTTCCGCACTCAGAAGCGCATATACGATGTAGCTTAAGATAACCATGGACATCAGGAACGGAAGAAGAATCGCGCTCTGATATAGCTTTTTGAGCTTTATGTTTTTTACCTCCGTAATCAGAATCGCAATGGCAATTCCGATTACCATGTTTACAAGAATAAATGCAACGTTATACAACAGCGTATTTCTTGTAATAATCCATGCATCCCTGGAAGCAAACAGGAACTTGAAGTTTTTAAGTCCTGCCCATGGGCTTGCCCAGATACCTTTTGCAAAGTTCAGCTTTTTAAACGCAATCACCATACCGGCCATTGGAATATAGTTGTTAATCAGCAGATACAGAAGTGCCGGAAGCATCATCAGATAAAGCGGCCAGTATTCCTTCAGCGCGTTTTTCTTTTTTCCTTTTTTAACCTCTGCTTTTTTCATAAAGCGTGTCTCCTTTTATGAGGGCTGTTTTTTCAGGTTCTTTCACAGAGAAAGCTCCACATCTTTTGGAGGTAAGAGTGGAGCCTTCGGTTACTGTATCACACCGGATTTTCTTCCGCCCCGGTCGTGTTCTTTTTACAAATTATGGTGCCTATTTCTCTGCAAGAAATGCATCCAGCTGCTCCTGCTTTGCAGCAATGACATCATCGATTCCCGCATCATCCAGTGCCTCAAGGAACTGCGGAAGCAGTTCGTCCGGATCTCCGGAGCCGCTGCTAAGTGCGCCGCTGTACTGGCTGATTACGTTGTTCAGAGCTGCTACCTGATCCACATATTCACTATTGTCAAAGACAAATCCCAGCGCTTTCGACTTAATACCGGAAGCGTTGAATTCTTCCATTTTTTCCCAGAGCTGCGGGTCAGATCCATCCCATTTGTATGCGATAAACTGGTTCGGAAGCTCCCATCCGCAGTTGTAGCTGTAGCCTACGTTGTCTGCTGTTACGCCGTCCGGGTAGTTGATGATTCCGTTTTCTTCATCTTCTACTACGTAGTCGACTCCCTCTTCGCCCCAGTTCAGAAGGTTCATGACTTCCGGGCTGCCATAGATGTAATCGAGAACCTGAATTGCTTTTTCCGGATTCTCGGAGTTCTGTGCTATAGAATAAATAACTGAGCCGTAAGCGGATGAGTTGATGATCTGCTCATCATAGAACGGTACAATTTCAAACTCATATCCTGTAGAGCTCTGGAACTCAACCGGGGTACCCGGATGATAAGCATAGAACAGGGAGAACACGTTTCCTGCTTTGCATACGGTTCTCCAGCTTTCTGTGTTTGTTCCGGCATCCTTGCTGATATAGCCTTTCTGATACCAGTCATACAGCATGCTTGCGGTATCTTTGAACCAGTCTGTTGCAAAGTAGTTTTCTACGGTTGTGCTGTTGGTCTGATCCATCAGAACGCCGGTGTTGTTATCGCCGAGTCCATCACCGCGGAACAGACGTCCCATAGGCGTATCACCGCCGTTGCAGGAGTACAGCATAGTCATATCAGGCTCGCCTGCCTGTACGATCTCAAATACTTTCTCCATATCCTTCGGCTCTTTGATTTCATCGGTATTGATGTTATATTTCTCTACCAGGTCTTTTCTCATGAAAATAGCCGGAATGCTGCCTCGCTCGATCTGACCTGGAACGCCATAGACAAATCCGCCAACCTGATTGGTTTTTGCAATATCCTCGCCATAGATATCTTTCAGGTTTGTGCCGTATTTGTCAATCAGTTCAGACATATCCATGATCTGTCCGGAGTGCATGTACTGTACAGCTGTTGTTGCACTTGTGTACAGAAGATCAATTTTCTCATCACCGGAAAGCATCAGCTGTAACTGCTGAGATGCGCTTGCCCACGGAAGAACAACGATATCGAGCTTTGCGTTCAGCTCCGGCTCCAGAATCTCGTTGATTTTTTCTTCAATTCTCTCTTCATCCGGCTGTGTAGTTCCCTGCAGTACCATAGTTACGGTGTACGGCTCGCCTTTTTCCTCTGTCTTTGCTGTACTTCCGGAAGCTGCGGAGGAACCGGATCCTGTGCTTCCGCATGCTGCCATGGAAAATACCATAGCTGCTGCAAGAATGCCTGCTAACACTTTTTTCTTCATACTTTTTCTCCTTTTCACGTATCGTGTTGCGTGACCTTTGATGGTTGAATTATAGCAGGATTTTGACTTGCAACTCTATAACTGATTTGACATCGGAATATCACTCTTCTGACCTTTGTGTCCCATAAAACGAAAAAATGGCCTCTCCTCCACCTGTTTTGTGAAGGAAAAGCCATTTTCTGTCGGTATTCACTGTTGGAAGATTCTTATGCCTTCATCCTTCTTGACCAGCTCTTTATAGCGAATGGCATACATAGAATACCAATCCAGACAGGAATTGTAATAAGTAGATATGGTGACCAGATAAGCTTCCCAAAAATACGAAAAGTATTCGTTCTGAAAATATCTGTTGAACTTCCTGCCAATGGTATTAAATCCAATGCTTTTTGCATTTCATAAGGAAGATATTCTGCAATCATCATTGGTCCATATACAACAGCCAGACTAAGCAGTAAGGTAAGTACATTATTTTTTACAGCCGCTGATATAAACATAACAATTCCGGCAAAACCTATTGCTCCAAGCAGTACAAAAGCATATTCATAAATTTCTGTCTGCAGCATATTCATAGGTGCAACAGCAATCAGCTTGATATTCTGAATCGGCATATCCCATCCGGCAGTTCCCATA